>CAYJVB010000018.1:0-15113 GCA_964373575.1 uncultured archaeon
CTTACTTTTTAATACTTTTCAGAATAATTAAATTTTAAGAAACTTTCGGTGACTTAAAATGAGGGTATATATCGCAGTAATTTTCCTCCTTCTAGCTATGCCTATTTTTGCTCAAGTAGATTTGCAAAGCTATCAAAACCCAAATTCTATTACTAACACAACAGTATCTGACATCGAAGCCGCTGAGACAGAATTTTCCAATGCAGGATTGTTACCTGACAATCCATTTTACTTTTTGAAGACAATAAAAGAAAAAATACAACTATTTTTAACTTTTAATAAAGAAGGACAAGCAAAATTGCATTTAGATTATGCTAAAACTCGTTTGGCTGAAGCAAAAAAATTGATTGAGAAAAACAAAACAGAAGAGCTTAATTCTACATTAGAATATTTCAACAGTGAGCTTGCTAATTTTGAATCATCAACTAAAGGTATAGGAAAAAACGTTTCAGCGCTAGTTAAAGAAAGTGAAGATGTTTTAGAAAAAAGTCGAATTGTTTTAGAATTAGTCAGAGAAAAAGTTCCTGATTCTGCAAGGCTTGCTATTGAAAAGGCAATTAACAACTCAATTGAAAAAAAAGTGAGAATACCTTTTGGATTGGGTAATGAAACAACCGGAAATGAAACTAAAAAATTGATAATAGAAAGAATTGAACAAGAAATAAAGAGAGGTGAAGAAATCAGGGAGAAAATTCAGGAGAAAATAAACCAAAAAATAGAAGAAAGGAATGATAGAATTAAGAAAGAGAAGCCACAATTTTGTATTCAGGTGATTACTCCCGCATTTGATCCAGAAACTGGTGAATGTAAAGAATTTCCAACACCCTGTGATGTTCCTGAGGGATGGGAGAAAATCGGCAGCTGCAGAATATCATCAAACCAGACAATCGACAAGCCTGAAATTGTTAGGTCAACGTTGAAATAATATTTCTACAACATCATTATTTTTCAATTCATAACTTGATCCTAGCTTCATTTTAGTTTCAGCGTGCAAACCCCCTATGAATTTTTCTCCAATGTCAGAATGGATCATGAATGCAAACTCTCTGAGTGTTGTACCTTTCTTAACCAAAAACGCATCTGGTAACACGTTACCTTTTTTATCGGTAAGCTTGCTGGAATCAGCAACAGGATACACAACTATGTAATCCAACACATCAAAAACTGCCTTGTTTAAACAGTCCTGAATTCCAGTTGAGCCGAATTTTTTTAAAACCTTTTCTTCAATAAAAATTAATGCAGCTTTTTGTTTTTCATTTAACTTGTTTTCATCGATAACCAAACTCTTACCGTCATATTTTAGCAATCCTTTCTGTTTAGCAATTTCCAAAACAATTTCAGAAACAGCTGATGTTGGAATAAATGTAAGATATGAAAACCTTTCTTCCATTCTTCTATAATTTTCTTCAGAACCATCTAGATCAATTTTGTTTGCAGCAACTATTATTGGTTTAGCCAATTTGCGTAGTTCAGTTGCAAAATGTTTTACATCCTCAAAACCTGTTTTTTTAATTACTTCTTCTACCTCGTCTTTTGTTATTTGCAATCCAGAAAGTTGATTTACTAAAAGATCAACAAGTTCAACACCTTCATGAATCAGTTTTTTACCATACTTTACTACACCTCTCTGAATGATATCAGTTAACCATTCATCAATCTCATTTTCAACAAACTCTATTTCTGTAGAAGGATCATAATTCTCAGTTGGGTTACCTTCCGAGTCTGTGAGTCCAGATGCATCAACCACCTGAATCAAGGCTGAAGCCTGTCTGATGTCATCCAAAAACTGCAATCCTAATCCTCTTCCGAGATGTGCGTCTGGCACTATTCCTGCTATATCCCAAAGCTTAACAGGCATGTATCTTTTACCATTTTCACATTTTCCATGGTTTGGTTTGCATTGCTTGTTGAATTTTCTGTCTATGCAATCTACCTTGACATATGCAACAGCCTGATTAGGTTTGATAGTTGTAAACGGGTGAGAAGCTATTTCCACATCCTTCATGGTTGCGGCCTTGAAGAACGAAGATTTCCCTGAATTTGGTTTGCCAATAATTCCTATTTCCATACTAGCCATCTAAAAATTTAGCTTTTTATGTTTTAATTGTAACTCATATAACTATGGAATTCCCTATATGCAAAATATGCCTGAAAAATGACATTTTATGTCAAACTTGCTCAGCATTTGTCAGCCAAGAAAAGATACCACAAGAAGAAATTGATGCTTATCGTCAGTTGAATAAACTGCTAAAAGGAGAAGAGCATCTTAAAGATATAAAAATCAAAAGAGCTCTAGGAGATAAAAGCTTTTTGCTTATCATTACAACAAAGGATGGCGTATCAAAAATAATCGGTAAGAATGGCATTATTGTGAAAAAACTTTCTAAGGACATGAAAAGACAGATAAGGGTTTTATCAGACACATCAAACATAGAGGAATTGACTAGAGAAGTTCTTTATTCAACAACAATTCTGGGAATAAACGTTTTGTACACGCCAAATGGAAAAAAATATAGAATAAGGATACCATTCAATGACAGAATTACGTTACCGATAGAATCAGAGGCGTTCACAAACATGGTAAATCATATCTTTGGCGATGAAATAGAACTTGTTTTTGAATAGATGATATATGTATAGCCTTAAAACTTAACTAAAAAAGAGAATAAAATCAGCTTTTAAATCTGTATTCTAGTTTATTTTTGTATGAATGTTTCAATAGTTATACCTGCAAAAAATGAAGAAAAGAATATAAAAAAATTCGTTACAGCTTTGGCTAGAACATTCAAACAGGGAGAAATAATAGTAGTATGCAATGGCTGTACGGATAATACGCATGACGTTGTTAAGTCAATTAGAATAAAGAATGTTAGAACATTGAATTTCGGCAGCATCGGAAAAGGAGGAGCTATAATTGAAGGTTTAAAAGTGGCAAAAAAATCTATAGTCGGTTTTGTAGATTCTGATGGCTCTTTTGATGAAAGTATGATAAAAAAAGTTTTAAAAGAAATTGATGGTTATGATGTTGCTATTGCATCTAAGTGGAAAGGAAAGAAATTTTTTGATGTAAAATATGTATTCACAAATAAATTGGGTGGTAAATTAGGGAGCAGAGTTTGGAATTTACTTATAAGGATTTTATTTGGCTTAAATATAAGTGACACTCAGGCTGGATTGAAATTTTTCAAGAAATCCGTCTATGACTCGATTGATCATGACTTTATTTGCAGAGGATTTGATATTGACGTGGAGTTACTGAGTAAACTAAATGATAAAGGGTATACGATAAAAGAAGTATTCATTAGACCAAAAATATCAAGAAAAACCACCTTCAGGACATATCATGTATTTAAAATGTTCATTAATCTGCTAAAATATAAATTAACTACTTTAACCAAATAATCTTAACTTTAATATTTTATAAAGGAGATTTGGATGATTGCTTATTTTCGTCTTCGATCTGACATCATGTAACCAAACTATCGGAACTTCCAAAATAGAAAATCCTGACTTCTTAATGCGCCACAACAATTCAACATCGAATTCAAATCCCATTAGCGTCAGATCTTTCTTTATTTTTTCATAAACATGTTTCTTCATTACTTTTGCTCCGCACTGTGTATC
This sequence comes from uncultured archaeon, assembly GCA_964373575.1. Classification (GTDB taxonomy): domain Archaea; phylum Aenigmatarchaeota; class Aenigmatarchaeia; order CG10238-14; family CG10238-14; genus CAYJVB01. Next base: position 3,625 of record CAYJVB010000018.1, read on the forward strand.
TTTTATTCCAAGTCCAAATAGGAAATTAACTATTTTGTTGAAAACAAAACTAGCAAATTGTATGTGCCACGGTCTGTTCATAACAATTTTCGCACCATCAACTCTCCTAGAAGCAACAACACAATCGCAATATTTTAGACCTTCGATAAGTTTCTTATACTCCTTTGGTTTAACAGAACAATCAGCATCAGTAAAACCCACCGTCTTACCTTTTGACAAATCGAACCCCTTATAAACCGATTCACCTTTACCTTTCAAATGATACTCTAAAATAAGAGGCCTAATTCTTTTATCTTTTTTGCTTAATTCTTTTACGATGTTACCTGTTTTATCAGTACCGTCGCAAATAGTAATAAATTCATACCCCTTACCAAAAGTTTGTGTATATTTTCTAAGAGTCCTTTCAATTCTTTTCTCCTCATTGTAAGCAGGTATGACAATAGAGTGCATGAAAGCCTATATTTTTAACAATATTTAAATAATTATCATGAATTCAGCCCAAACAATTTTAAAAAAAATCAAGACAGAGGATAGAGTCAGCTACGTTATTCTTACGTTAATGATAATTGTCTATATCATAGTTTTTACCTATATTCCATGGAAACAACAAGACGCATTCGCTACTTTTGGTTATGATTTAGGTTATGTGGATAACAGAATATGGCTAGTCAATGAATTCCTTCTAGGTAGGATAAGATTCGATGAATTATTTTCAACTATTGGTGGCATGCATATATTTGGAAACCACATCGAACCAATATTATTTCTTCTTGCACCTTTTTATTGGATCTGGGATAATGTAAAAATAATTTTGCTTTTACAAACTTCTGTTATCGCATTAGGAGCGCTACCAGTATACTGGATAGGAAAAGACAAGTTAAACGAAACATTTACACCATTAGTATTTCCATTTGCTTATCTAATGTACCCAGCCTTGCAGTACATAACACTTTGGCATTTTCATTCTGAAGCACTTGCAATAACATTTCTACTTTTCGCATTTTACTACGCAACAAAGAATAATTATCTTAGATTATTTCTGTTCTCCATTCTTGCTATAATGACAAAGGAAGACATGACCCTCGTAACACTATTTTTAGGTGGCTATGTTTTCATAAAACAAAATAAAAAATTTGGAACACTTTTAATGATTTTATCTATTGTATGGTTTGTTGTATCAATAAAAATGATTTTGCCTTACTATAGCGGCGAAGACTCAGGATTCATTTTTCAAACTCGTTATGGATCATTTGGCAACAGCTTTGATCAAGCAGTAAAAACTGCGATACTGAATCCTTCATTAACTATTGCAACTTTCATGAAACATGAAGGACCTAGATATGCCACAGAATTATTAGCTCCCACAACCTTTGTTTCATTACTTAATCTTGATACATTAGCCATAGCATTACCAACATTTGCAGAAAACGTTTTTAGCGCACACCCATTACAACAAACAATAAGATATCAATACAATGCAGCTATAATTCCGTTTATCTTCATCTCATTAATCTACGGTTATTCAAAAATAATTAAATTCAGACCTAAATTGAAAAAAATATTATTGATGTTAATTATTTCAACAGTCTTTGCAACTAATATCGCCATGAGTCCATCACCAATATCATCTCAGCCTGCTTATTATTTGATACCAAGTTTTACTGATGACTTAAACTATGCGATCTCTCTTATACCTTCAGATGCTAGAGTATCAGCCCACTATTCTTATGTTCCACACCTTTCTCACAGAAGATTTATCTACGAATTTCCAAATCCCTTCAAATGCTCATACTGGGGTGCACACTGCGAAAACACGCACGATCCCGCAACCATAGAATATGTAATTTTGGACAAAAGCGTCATACCTACTGATTGGAGGGAGATAGTAACAAGTATTACATCTCAAAATTACGAAAAGTTATATGAAACAAGTAACATACTTCTATTAAAGAAAATTTAGTTTAATTTTTTCGAACGAGCTAAAAATATAACAACTCCAATACCAACTATAGACATCAACTTTCCAACAAAATCAACCGTTGTATCACCATAATACAGTCTCACATTTTCCCTCTCAGGTACAATTATCATAAAAGCAGGACTAGTAAGATATACCCTTTTAGCACCATCAACCTTCCAGCTTGGCGAATAAGAAACTTTGACAAGCAATGGCTTTCCAATGCAGGTAGTCTTTATCAGAATCTCTTCATTTTTCACATCTTCATCAATTTTACAATTAGCTTTCAGTGGCACTTTAGGAATATTTTCTAAATCTTCAGCAGTCAAACTGAAATCTTCTTTTGCTTTGTCATCAAAAATCAACGGCACATCTATTAGATCCTCTCTCTTAAACCACTCATAAGAGACATCCTTCCACTGCTTTGTTCCAAATATAACCGGCTCATACTTCGGAATCTCAACATATTTACCTGTGTTATTAACTCTATAGACAGCAATGCCTCCGAAGCTATCTAAAAATATATACTCTTTATCCCCATTTAAAGCGCTTTTCAGTTTATCAGTCGTCGCGACAATGTAATTGACATTAAACATCTTCAAATGTCTAGTAGCCATGTCGATGTTAAAACTAGAGCATCTCACTCCCGGTATAGGACAAGTGGGTGTCTCAGAAATTTCAGACTGTATGTAGAACACATGCGGAGCAGTTACAGCCGATTCTATTGTCAGCCCTTCCAAAACAGGTTTTCCAACAAATACAGGAAACATTTCAAATGTCCTTGGAGTCCCAAACTTGTCATGAGAATTCGAATATTCATGTACAATCCTCCCATAAGGCAGCGATGCAAGATAATCCGTCAACTGCTTCAATTGCGGATAAGCAGTCTTCATCTCATACCCCTCATAATTCCATTTTATCCAGTAGTCAATGTACGTAACATTATCCTTGACAAACCCAATAAAAAAGAATACAATAACTATTGTGATCAGCCACTTGTAATTTGCGGGCTTTAGCAGTTTAGCTATTGCGAATCCAGCAATAAACACAGGGAAAAATTGAGAAAATGTGGCAAATCTTATGTCAGCCAATCCTATCAATGGTCCAATGCTGTAAAGAACAGCTGATACAAAAAGCATGAAAAACAAAAATCCTATACGCCCATCTTTTTCTCTAAATGCTATGACTATACCCACAAGAGCAAAAAACAAGCTAGGCCATAAAACCTCTGGAAATACCATTTTGATATCATTTATCTCCCACACATAATTCAGCGGTGTTCTATACTGCAGATTGAAGATAAGAGGAAACACCCAAAAACTCACTATCAGCAAAGCGGTGGTATAGCAAACAGCTAGATACTTGAATTTTCTAATTAATTCTTTCCTATTTCTGTCTAGAAGGAAGAATACCGACGATGCTACAACAAAAATAGTGGTGTAAATATGTGTCAATGTTATTAGTGAAAGCAATATTGAATTGAAGGCTAACAGTTTGTTATTCTTTACCCCATAAAAAATTGTGCCTGTAAACAAAGCTGTTAGTGCAAAACTCAAGCTGTAAGAAAACTCTCCGGCTAGTGTGCTCGGTATGTTGCCCCCCCACATTGAATTTGCCTCCATGAACAAGAATGACAAACTTAAAACACTGGTCAAAATAGGAGCAGGAAATTCGAATTTGAAAAACCTCATCGCCAAATAAGCAGCTAGAGGCATAATGAAAGTTCCTGCTATTGTAACAAGTTTGAATGCAACATTAAGAGGAATAACAAAACTCAAGATAGACATTATCAAGTAGGGAAACACGAAATAGTATTGGAAAATAGGGAATCCTGCATACCAATCTGGAGACCACCCTATTAGCTTCCAGTGAGGCAATAGATAATTTTTTGTGTAGTGTGCAAGATAATTGTGTGATCCTGTGTCACCGCCAGAAGTTGTTGTATCAGAGAAAATTAGAGAGGGCTTAAAATAGGATAGCAAAAATATGTAAATAGCAATCAAGGCTACTATATCGGTGATTATTTCTTTATTTTTTTGTAAACGATCAAATATTTTCATCGCATCACAAATTCAGTTTTTGAATTTTTCCAATTATTTCATCACTTAAATTAGGATTTAATGACACTTCTATTCCATAATGAGTTGGTTTTGAAATTAAATACCCATTTCTAATCAATTTTTTCCCCATCTCATTAATTCTTTTCAAACACCTTTACCCAATTCTTTCTCTTTGAAACCCTTCTTCAAATTATCAAAAGAAGTATGTTTACCACCCCAACATTTTCTAAGAAATAGCTTGTATAATATAGTAGCTTCAAGATCTTCATCAGATATCATAGTACACTTATAATACTTTTTAAGTACAAATATAAATGTTTACTCTAATACATACATGTTATGAAATACGAGACAATATTCGTTGAAACATTTGGAAATTCACCTGTAATAAGAATTATAGATTTCTTGTTAGATAATCCACTATTTGACTATTCTAAAGAAGAAATAGTAAAAGAACTTGGGATGAGTAAAACAACCTTTTACAAATATTTCGGTGTAATTGAAAAAAACAACCTAGTAAAAATCACAAGAAAAGTTGGAAAGTCAAAAATGTATAAGTTAGACAGAAAAAACAAAGCAATACAAAAAATAAAGGAGCTTGTTTGGGTATTAGGTATTAATGAAATGGAAAAATCAACGAACCTGGACGAAAGATCTATCAGGAAACCATTAAAGGTATAATCAAAGCTTACTTAGCAGCAAAATAACCCCAATAGTTATCAACGTAATTCCAGATATCTTAATCAATGTCAACTGTTCCTTAAAGAAAACCCACGATAGAACTGCTAAAAATATATAACCAGTTGCAAGCAAGGGATAAGCGAAACTCAATTCAGCTCTAGACAAAATTACTATCCACAAAAACCATGCAACGCCATAAAGCACTATACCAATATCAACAAATGGGTTAAAGAATACAGAAAAAATCTTCTTTGTTACAAGATCCCAGACTGATATCGCCCCTATCTGGGTCATCCCTTTCTTTAACGCCAATTGCCCAAAAACACCTAAAAAAACCGAAATTGCGACAAGCAGCAAAACTGACATATTTTTCCCATTTTTGCGTTTCATAACAGACACTAGTATTTGAAAATACAATTATAAATTTAAATTTATTTAAAAACTACCATGTCTCAATTTTCAATTCTTTAATTCTAGAAAAGTGTCTTAAGTTCCTTGTGACTAAGATGAGATTATTTGACATAGCAACTGAAGCAATAAGAATATCTCTAAATTCCAACACTTCACCTTTTGATAGTAAATCTGCAAAAATTTTGCTTCCAGTATCAGCATTTTCAATATTTAATTGAAATGTTTTTAATCTTGTTAATAGTTTAAGTGCGTCTTCTCTTTCTGTCTCTTTCTTTGATACTCTTGCTCCTACTAGCAATTCAAATGCATTTATTGTTGTTGTAGCTACTATTCCCTCTTCGGAGAGTTTTTCAATTTTTGAAACAGCATTTTTTTCACTCCTTAGAAAGGCAATCATGATATCTGTGTCTAGACATCTCATTTCATCATCTTTCTAATTTCTCTATCAGAGCCTTTCCATCCTTTTTCTATGATTTTCTTGATCCTTTTTTCTTCTTTGTCAGTCATGTGTTTCCATGCACCAACCGAATCCATCAAAGAACCCCTTCTCTGCGTGAGTCTGAGGATGGTTTTTGAAAAACTTTCATCTTTCATCTTTTCTCTTTTCAATGCATTGTAGGCATCTTCAACTATAGTGATGGTTTTTGTTGCCATATAAACATATGTGTATGTGTATGTTTAAATAATTTGCTGTTTGGGAATCATCTGATCCCAAGTCTCAATTCTATTATATGACGCAATATTTCGAATCCAATCCTAAAATTTGTTTTCGATTTGCCCCCTTTTCTCTCCAAGAAAACTATAGGCACCTCTGTTATTCCAAAACCTTTCTTTTTTGCTTTGTATATAATTTCAAGGTTTATTTTATAGCCAATGGGATTTAGGTCTATTTCATCAACAACTTTTCTTTTTATTGCCGAGAAGCCGGACATATTGTCTTTCACATCTAATCCCAGAGTCAGAGAAGCAAAATTTCTGTATAGGAAACTTATGATATTTCTGTGCGTTTTGTCTAGAGTTATACCACCTTCAATAAATCTTGATCCTATAACTACATCATAATCATCTATTTTATCTAATAATCTTCTGATGTCTGTTGCCCTATGGCTTCCATCACCATCCAAAATAACAATGACATCTCCACTTGCAACTTGAAGACCTTCAATAACCGCATTAGACAATCCGTCCGTTTCTTGTTTTATCAATCTTACACCTTTCATTTCTTGAATTGAGTTTCCCTTTTCTATGACTATTATCTCATGATTATAGTCAGAAAGCTCCTTCTTGATTTCGCTCACAAGACTGGAAATATAAGGTTCGTTTTTTGTAGGTATGAGCAGGGATACTTTCATTAAAACCTATTGAAATTAGCATTCAACATAATTATAATTTGAATACTAAAGCTATAACAGAAACATATAAAGAGATACCGCCTACTACAAGTGAGTAGACGCCTAATTGATGATGGAATTTTCCTACGATAAAAACACCTAGTGAGATCAGCAAAACACCTATAACAATACCCCAGAAGATCCAGTTTGGGATTTCATCGTCTTTTTTCTTCATTGAATATTATATGGAATTAGATAATAAAAAGTTTCTTTAAGATATTTTTATAATAACTAAAATGTAACTTTATTGTGGTAGCATGGGATTGAGTAGTAATATACTGTCTTTAATAGCGGTATTTCTTGGAGGCTTGATTATAGGATTGTTTTTGTCTAATTATGTGGATGTACCAACACTGAATCAAATTAAGCTTCCTTTAGTAACGGAAAAAATAGTGACGAAAAACCCCGAGTTCTATCCTGATGATAGGTCTTGGCAAGGAAATTATCGTTATTACGGTGAACCAATATCTAGCGACTCTAAATCAAAAGACGGTTTAGTAATAATACACCCCGTCGACATTCAGACACCAACTTATGTATTTCAAGAAGTTAAATTAGAAGAGGGTAAGAAATATTTATTGAAAGCTAGGGTTGCAAATATAGCAAAATATTCTTTTAGTTCTGCTACTGGATGTGATGATAGTATTATCATTATTAAATTGACTGACACAAAAACAGGTAATGACACAGAATTGTTTAATGAAGTATTAAATACTGAACAAGGATGGAAAACAATTTCAATAGATGTAAGTAACTTTTCAGGTAAAAATGTAATTTTACAGGCAGAAGGACACGCTGGTGGACCATGTGGAAAATGGTCAGGAGAATGGAGTGCTGTAGATTATCTTTATATAGAGGAAAAATAAAGAAAATAACTTGGGTTTAATTCTTAAAAAATGCAAGTATTGAAACACCAGCATAAACCTTTTTGCCTGTCTTTACATTTATTTTTAGATTTTTCGATTTAGGTATCAAAACATTAACTTGTGAACCAAGTGTTATAATACCTAAAGATTGCCCAACCTTAATTTTTTCCCCCTCTTTGATATTGCAAATTATCTTACCAAAAAATTTAGCAGCGATTTGAATTACGGCTATCTTAATTTTTTTATTTCTTATAATAATTATATTTCTTTCATTTTTTATTTCAGAATATTTATTCGAGGTTCTGAAAAAATTACCTTTTTCGTAAAAAATTTTTTCGACGATGCCATCGATAGGAGAACGGTTTATATGTACGTCAAGAGGTGACATATATATTGCAACATTAATTGAACCATCTGACATTATTTTTTTTATGCTGAATATATCATTATTGTATTTTAAAGTTGTATTTTTTAAACGTGTGACATAAATTATTTTTCCATCAGCCGGGGACAAAATAGCATTTTTTACCCGCAACGTTTTCCTTTTGGGATTTCTATCAACTATTTTTTTGATAGCTAAAGAAATAATATGAGTTAACATCTTTACTGTTTTGTTAATTTAGCAAATATAAATCTTCCACTTGTATACTTATACGATTTACCTAATTTTATAGACAATTTAAGAATTTTATAAAACAATTTATCTAGATTTATTCCTAAAATATTTTGTGACAAAATAAGAAGTTTATCTATTAATGGCGGGAATACCATTATACTTTCTAAATTTTCGATGTGTAAATTTGACTTATTAGCCAATTGTTTTATTTCATTTATTTTGAAGCACTTAACCCGATAATATAGATTAAAAACCTTCCAGAAAACAAATTCAATTCTATAAAGTATATTGTGATAATTATCTAAAGTAAGAAAAATAGAACCATTTTTCTTCAAAACTCTGTTTAGTTCCTTAAAAGAAATCATAAGATCACCGGTAATTAAATGATCAATAGTTGAAGTTGAAATTATAATATCAAAGATTTCATCTTTAAATGGAAGTTTAGAAACATTAGAATTAACGAGACAATACGGTTCTTTATCATTTCGCAAATTTTTTATTATTTTTTTAGATATATCAATACCAATTCCATAATTTTTCCTAGATAATTTATAAAGTAAATTTTTACTCCCATGAACTTCTTCAAATAAATCTGTTTTCAATACTGTTTTATTCTCAATATTTTTTATAAGTTCAATAAATTTCCTATCTTTTTCTTCAATAAGTATAGGAGGATAATAGATTTTTTTGAATCTCAAAAACTTTATATCCCAATATTTACTATAATTTTTTTTAAATTCCATTTATTTGGCCTATTGAAATTTAACAATAAATGTCCGACGGAACTGTCCTAAAAATCATTAAATGCAGTATTAATATGATTTCAAGTCAAGAAGTCCATGACCTGATAGATTGAATACTATTGTTTTTTTTTCATTACTTTTTTTACATTCTAAAGCTTTATCTATAGTAGCCTTTATTGCATGTGAACTTTCTGGTGCTGGTATTATTCCTTCAGTTAAAGCAAACATTTTTCCAGCTTCAAACACTTCTTTCTGCGAATATGATATGGCATTAACAACTTTTCTATTAACCAGATATGAAAGTGTTGGGGTTTTGCCGTGATATCTAAGTCCACCAGCATGTATTTTTGGTGGAATGAATTTGTTGCCTAATGTATACATTTTTATCATTGGCATTAAACCTTGAAAATCCTGATAATCATATCTATAACTGCCTTTGGTAAATACTGGCACAGCATTAGATTCTACAGCTATAAATTCTGTACTTTTCATTTTTTTCAAGAAAGGATAAACAAATCCAGCAAAATTGCTACCTCCTCCAACACATCCTATCATCACATCAGGTTTTATATCTTCTATCTCAAACTGCTTCATACATTCATTACCTATAACAGTTTGATGCATCACCGCATAATTTGACATGCATCCTAATGCAAGTTTCGCATTTTCATTTTCTTTGACAAATTCAAAAGCCTCACTCATTCCTATACCCAAGCTGCCACTCAGGTTTTTTTTATTCTTCAATGCCTCTCTTCCAGATTTTGTTATATTGCTGGGAGAAGGATAAACCTCAGCACCAAACAACTTCATCATCATCACTCTATAGGGCTTGTCATCATAACTCTTCTTTATCATAAATATGATGCTTTTCATTCCAAAGAAACTAGATGATAATGCAACGGCTGAACCCCACTGACCGGCTCCAGTATCACTAACAATTATTTCTACTCCTTCCTTATTAGAATAATAAACTTGGGGTATGGATGTATTGAGCTTATGACTGCCTACAGGTGATACATCTTCACGCTTGAAATAAATTTTTGCAGGTGTTTTAAGACGCTTTTCAAATCTCTTTGCTCTAACTAAAGGTGTGGGTCTGTAAATGCTATAAAAATCTCGAACCTTTTCTGGTATTTTTATTAATCTATTAGTTTTGTATTTCCCAAGGAATAGCTCTTGCTTTATTATTTCCTTTGGCAGAATTTCTTTCAGATACTCTAATTTAATAGCCTTCTTTGTTTTTGGATCTAAAGGAGGTTCAATTGGAGAATCCAAGTCAGGAAATATGTTGTACCATTTTTTTGGTATGACTTCCTCTAGATTCATAGCATTGTTTTTAATTTGAACCCTTAAATTCCTTCATAATTTTTTCGGTGGTTTCGACGGTATTTTATTGTCAAAAAACATTTCCAAAAAATTTTCTAAGAAAAACAAAGACCATATACGCCAATCAGATCTAGGAAACTTCTTGTCTTTTATCAAATGCAATATTCTATCTCTATCCAGGATTTTTCTTTCAAGCAATTTATCTATATAATAATCTATGACATCCTCATTCTCTTTAATCCAGATTTTCGATGGCGATACAAGCATTTGTTTCTTTCTTTCAATAATTAACTTAGGCAATTTATTCTCGAATACTTGTTTAAAGAACCATTTTGTTTTTAGATTTCTGACTTTAAGCGAAGGAGGCAGAGAAAAAGAAAATTTCAAGAGGCTGTTAGAAAGAAAGGGATAGGTTATATAATGAGAGTGTGGTGTGATATAATTATCTCTGTAGAATATGTAATCAGATATCCAAACTTTATATCTTATTTTATTGTAGGCAGACGAAATGTTTTTTATCTTTTTTACATCTATATTTTCAGTTAAAGAAGCTAGCGCACTGTAATTCTTAATAGAAGGATCATTCAATTTGCTATCTGGAAAGACGCCTTTAAATTTTATAAATAAGTCATAAGGGTTTATGAAATTTATATTGAACTTTTCTAAATATCTTATTATGGCATAATCCTTTCCACCCCAAAACAACTCTTCAACCCCTTCTCCTGAGAAAAGCAATTGCTTATTTTTAGATGTTTCGGATAATGAATGAACTATTAGTGGTGCTGGGTTTTGATTTGGAACTTCCTGATACCAGATTGTAAGAGGCGTTTTTTTTATTGAAGATGATTCCAAATAAATCTCGTGGTGATCAGTATTAAACTCATCAGCTATCATTCTTGCAAATCTTGATTCATTAATAGGCTCCTCGTAATTGTAACAGGCAGAGTATGTCGATATGTCATCAGTTAACTCACTCAGCATGGAGACAATAGCAGAAGAATCTATGCCTCCAGATAGAAAGACGCCCGTATTCTTTACTTTGGATAATCTGTTTTTAGTACTTTCTTTGAACAATTTCAAAAACTCGTTTTTTAAGAAACTTATTTTATTCGTTTTGTAATATCCTCTTGTACCAGCATATTTTGTTAGTTTAACTTCTTTTTTATTCACTTCCAGAAGAGTTCCAGGTGGAATTTTATTTATTCCTTTAAAAAAAGTTTTAGGACTTAAAACCGACCCAAGAACAAGGAAATCATAAACAGCTTCCATATTAAGGTTAGCATTGCCAGTTATTCCGATTATTGATTTTATTTCTGAAGCAAAATATACATTATCTCCATCTATCATGTAATACACGGTTTTGGATCCATTGATATCCGTTCCTATAACTAATTTTTTATCATCCCAAATGCAAAAGCTAAAATTACCATCTAGTACA
>CAYJVB010000019.1:0-14661 GCA_964373575.1 uncultured archaeon
CTTTGGTTTTGGCGTTCGTTAATTTTTTCTTAATTATAATCACCTACGAAGTATCGACATTAGGCCCGTAAGGGTGTATCATTTTCCACCCCGGAATTATGTCCCCCTGCCTGAATTTCAGCGTATAACTGTCGCTGAAAGGCCTTTTGCTTCCATCGCTCAGAGCAAATTCGACTGAGTAAGTAACCGTTGATGTGCTTCCGTCGTTTGATTCTTCATTTAAGCTTATTATTTTGACGCCTTCTATGCCTTGTGAGCTTGCGAAACTCCTGAATGTTGCCAGATTCTTGGCATCAGGGTCTATTTTTTTAAAGCCATCGGAAATAGCAGCGTACATGTTGGGCCAGTCTTTTTTATCCCAAGACCCGAAATATTGTCTTACAACTTCTTCTGGCTTCTTTATGGGATATTCTGTGGTTTGTATTTGTGCTTGCTCTCCAAGCAATGTAAATCCTGGTAAAGTCAAATTTGGTTGAAAGTTTTGAACTATTATTATAAGTGATGTGATAGTAAAAACAGCTACAGAAATCCACAAAAATACATTCCTTTGCTTCTCTTGTTTCATGTTCCACCAAGTTGTTGGGGCTGAACTATTTGATTAGTAGTTAAGTCCTTATATGTGCCCAAAATTTCAGGTTTCCTCATTACAAACCAATCATCATCTTCAACATTTCCAACTTGTGACCAGACTCCAGCAAAAGCTGTATAAACCTTAGCTTCTGGGGAAACAATTATTATGGGAACTCTAGTTATGTTATATTCGCTTATTAATTCTTTTCCTCGATCTGAGCTAACGTCATATGTAAATTTTTTATCAACAACAACTCCAAATCTTTGGACTATTTGTTCATTAAATGAAACATTATAACAACTATTGCAAGATTTATCTTCAAGCATGATTATGGTAACTAATCCAACAGCTTTGTCAGTTGACGTATCTATGTATGGCGGAATTGTTGAATGAAGAGCAAATAGGTTTTCCTTTTTAGTTGTATTTAGTTGATTCCATATCTGATTAATTTTGTCGTAATCTAAAATATCTTTGGAAATTATTAATGCTGGTATTCTCTTTATTTCAAATTTGGCTATGAGTTCCTTTCCTTCTATGCTTTTGTACTCCACAACTCTTTCTTCTGTTACTGTAACTCCTTCTTGTTTAAACGCATTAATTATTCCGGTCAGTGATACACATTTGTTGCAAGATAAATCAACTAAATTTATTATAGATACTCTTCCTGTGATTCTTTTTTCTACCAAATCATAAAATGGTGGAGTAATTTTTGTATAAATAATTGTTTCATTGTCTTTGCCTTTTCGCTCCCCGATTATATTCCAATATCTTTGTAATTGATCTGTTTTGTTCGTTTCTCCAGTAATTATTAATGTAGGAACTTTTTCGATTTTATACGCATTTATGAGTTGTTTCCCTTCAATAGAATTGGAATCAAAGGATTCTTCTTTTGTTATGTTAACATTTTGTTTTTTCAAATCTTCTAGAGCATTATCTATATCATAGCAATTATCACATTCAGAAAATGTTATCATTGAAACTTCAATATTTGCGGGTTTGAGTCTATCTTTTGTTAATTCAATTTTTTTTGTTACTTGTTTATTAATATTTGAAAGAAGCACAGTGTTTGTTATAGAGAGAATTACAAAAAGTAAAAAAAGCATAACTATTACATTTCTTGGACTAGTAGATCTTTTTTTCATTCACCATTTCCTCACTAAAGTTATAGCTATAGTTTTCCTTCTCTATTTTTTTATTCTGAATCAACATCCACCAACCATACTGGGTAGATTATTTAAACTTCCAGCGTTACTGGAAGCACCACTCGATGTTGGTGATGCACTTGCTACTGAATTTCCAGCATTTATGGATGCTTTTCCTTCCGTTAGTGCCTTTGTTAAACTAACTAGTTGTAGTGTTTGCAATCCAGACACTAATATCATCGTTGCTATCAAAACGATGAATAATGTGTTTGTTCTTAGTATTTTCATTTCATTACCTCCATTTTTATGATAATCATGCGCTTGCCTCCAAAACAATTCTTTGTACTGTAGGTCCAGGATACCATAGGGCATACCATCTTGCCATTTCTCCATAAATTTCTTCATCAGAGTATTTATTTCCATAATTTTTAATGAACCATCTTGCCATTCCTTGTGCAGCTGCTGAATGGGCGCAACCACATCTGGTTATAATTGTTGGTTGTTGTGGCGATCCACAGCAATAATCGCATGTGAATGAATTTGCAATCCTATTCCATCTCTCTTCTTGTGTTGAATCGAGTTGTATAGACCTTGCTCTTGCCCATAATTGTTGTGCAGTAATTGGATCATCAAAACTTACACCTGCTTCTTGCCCATACCATGGTGTTCCTCGTGGAATTATATTATTTATCAAATCTTGTTCAAGATTCCCTGTGGAAGGTGTAATGGTTAACTCGCTTATTGTTGGAAGTGATTTTACTTTTGTTTTGTATCCACCAATAGAAGGTTGTTCATCTAATGCTAATGGCATTGGTTTCAAAGTCATTTTGGGGCCGTATTGTAGTTTTAAATTTCCAGATCCAATGGCTGTTGTTTCCCCAGGCGAAGCAACTAAAGCGCCAAATACAGACATAGTAAAAAATTGATTGGCTACTAGTATTCCGATTAATATTACCAATATACCTAGAATGAATTTATTTTTAGTAAATGACAGTTTATTAGCAGAATAAGACGCAAATTCTTTTACTTTTTTTGGTCTTATCATATAAGTTGGGCATGTTTTAGTGTAAATAGTATTTGCGGTTAAATATACACTTCCTCCCAAAAGCAAAAGACTCAAAATTCTTATTAAATTGATATAAGGAATTAGGAATCCTAAAGGCAACGCAGCTGCAGTAGTGCCAAATGCTGCAAGACTAATGGTTTGACACACTGGACACACAGCACCAAAAAATCCTGCGAAAAGACCCCCCCCACCGGCACTTTTTGTGGTAATAGACGCAGATACCTTATATCTAAATAGTGCCATCAATATTCCTACTAACGATGATGCTATGAGGATGTAAGCTATATCGAATATGTTTATTGGGGTCATTCTAACAATGCCTATATCAACAAAAGGTATTCTAAACATTCCATATAAAAATGTGAAAAAAACCATACACAATAATGATAATCCAATAGCTGTTTCTTTGTATTCGTTCTTTTTCAATATAGATATACTGTAACTAAACATTTTTTGTAATTCTTGAAAGTTCAATTAATCATCCTCTGATGTGATTATATTAAAAATTTAATACTTATAAAGCTTTTCATATCTTGTAAAGGTTTATATATTTATAATGAAATTTATGATTTTGTGAGAAGAATAGACTTGGAAAATCAGGATATAAGTTCGTTGTTCAGTAAACTTGAGACGGATATGTTAAATTATTTATGGAACAAAGGTCAAGCGAACACAAATATTCTATATAAATTACTAGGAGAAAAGCATAAGGTGACACATTCTACAATATCCGTTACATTAGGTAGGCTATACGAAAGAGGAATTTTGATCAGAATGCCCCAGAAAGGTAGAGGAGGCATAAGGTTCATTTACTACCCTAGGTTTAGCAAAGAAGAATTTGGGAATCACCTTGCCGATAAATTCGTAGAATTTCTGAAAAAGAGTTTCGGTGAAACATGTGTTGCAAATCTTAAGAAAAAAATAAAGTGAAATCTATGACTGGATCATGTATTTATTGCATACAAGAAGCATATCGCTTAATTTCTTGTACTAGTTCATGCCTAACAAATTCCAATATACCTCCTGTATATCCATGGAGTATACTTTTCAGCAGTACTTTTCTTTCATTTGTACTCTTTCTTTTAACTTTTCATTTCAAAGACAATTTGAAGAAATTTATAGGGTTTAGACTCGTTAGTATGGCATTCTTATCAACAGCGATATTCACATTGGGTTTAATTTTTAATGGCCATTTCATATTGCAAAATCTGCCTTTTATTATACCTCTATTTGGTATCGGTTCTTATATGTTGTCTTACTTTTTTTCATATTATCTAGTGAAATTTTCATATAAACCGATGGTATTTGAAAGTAAAAGTTTACATAAATTTATCTCAAGGATTTCAAAAAAACTTAAGATACAAGTTCCTAGCATTTACATTTTCTTTTCAGGAGAACCCAAGGCCTTTGTTGTTGACGGATTTAAGAAAGCAATTTTTATTTCCGATAGCTTGATAGAAAAATTGGATGCAAATTCTGTCAAAACAGTTTTGCTTCATGAATTATATCATTTGAAAAGAGGCAGTGGTATGATTAAGAATTTAATTAATTCAATTTCAAATCTTAATTTTAATTTAATACCCGTACCAATAAATGAACTGGAAAAATATGAAGAGGAAGAAATTGATAGAATACTATTAGAAAAACACGGTAGAGATATCAAAAGAGTCAAATCTAAGCTGTGGAACTGAGTTAGGTTTAAATATGCAACTTTCGATATGGGATAAGATGTCAACAGAGAAATCACTTACAATTAAAGTTCCAGATTTTGATTTTTGGAAAATACTTGCGCTTTTAACACTGGTTTTAGTTGCTGTTAATCTTGTTTTTACCTTACAATTGAAAAATAGTATTAAAAGCGGAACAGGAGAAGTAACAGGACAGCCTACGGTTCCTAATAATGTAGGTAATCAACAACCACAAAAAGTACAGGTTGATATAAAGAATGAACCAGCTATGGGTAATAAAAACGCTAAAGTGGTAATGGTTGAGTTTACTGATTTTCAATGTCCGTTTTGTAAAAGGGCATTTGATACTACATATCCACAAATAAAGAAGGATTATATTGATACAGATAAAGTCTATTATGTAGTTCGAGACTTTCCATTACCTTTCCATACAGAAGCTGATGAGGCTGCTGAGGCAGCAAATTGCGCTTTTGATCAAAACAAATATTGGGAAATGCATGATTTACTTTTCTCAAAACAAAATGATTGGGCAGGAAGTTCAGATCCGAAA
Organism: uncultured archaeon; assembly: GCA_964373575.1. Taxonomy (GTDB): domain Archaea; phylum Aenigmatarchaeota; class Aenigmatarchaeia; order CG10238-14; family CG10238-14; genus CAYJVB01. The sequence goes on from CAYJVB010000019.1 coordinate 5,018, forward strand.
ACTATCTTCAAAGGTTACGCTAAAGATTTAGGCTTAAATACAGCTACTTTCAATAGTTGTTTAGATTCGGGCAAATATAAAACAGAAATTCAAGCGGATATACAAGATGGAAGTAAATATGGAGTTGGTGGAACACCAACATTTTACATAGGAACACTTTCGGATGGTTTTATTGAAATAGTTGGTGCCCAACCTTTGTCAGTATTCACTCAAGCTTTAGGTCAGGCACTCGCTGGGTGATGAACAGTATCTGATATCTTGTTTTATTTTTTCAATTTTAAAATCTAAAGTGAAATTATGAAATCTGCTAGATCAAAAAACTATTTTATTATTGTATTATTTGCTTCATTACTCTTCGTTGGTGTTATACTTTATTCTAACATAAATTTAGACTTCTTTAACACAAAGACTGATATAAGGACAAAATTTAATAAGCTAAGTTACAATGGCAATGTGGCCTGTTTTGGTCCTGATGCAATTTATTCAAAATCTGACTCTGAAAGATTACAAGGTTCGTGTTGTAGCCCTATGATTTTTCATAAGTATGAAGAACAAATAGAGGGGTTGAAAAAATATTCATATATAGACAAAATACCGTCGGACCCATATGATATTCCTGTTGATTTGGCTAAACAGTTATTAGATTATGATAAGGCGATATCATTATCGTCTGACGAACAACGAATTTATAATACTGCTATGAAAATGTCAGATGAGGGTGGGCCTTGCTGTTGCAGATGCTGGAGATGGTATGTTTACGAGGGACTTGCAAAATATTTGATAACAGAATATAATTTCACTGCTGATCAAATTGCTGAAGTATGGAATCTTTCTGACGGATGTGGTGGAGAAGATCATTTATGATTTAGATGTGTCGTAATATGGTAAAAAACTTATTTAATAACATTCCTGTTATCTCTATAATTTTCTTGTTTTTTATTATAAAATATGCATTAGCCCAGTCGACAAATTCTTTTTTACAAATTTCTTTACTTGTTGCATTTCTAGGGGGAGTAATTGCTATATTATCACCATGTTCACTAGCAATTATCCCTGCGTTTTTTGCCTATGCATTAGAGGGTAAGAAAGAGTTAATGAAAATGACATTTTTCTTTTTCCTAGGATTAAGTATAGTATTAGTGCCTTTAGGTTTTGCTGCATCTTTGTTTGGACAATTTCTAACTTCATATAGAGTTCAATTAACACTTTTTGCTGGAATAATGATGATAATTTTTGGAGTTTTTGCATTTTTTGATATAAGTATTCCGTTTTTAGGTTCATTATTTACAAGGTCACCTAAAACAAAAAACAAATACTTCAATACGTTTTTGTTTGGAATATTGTTTGCTACTGGATTTTCTCCGTGTGCTGGACCCGTGTTAGGAGCAATATTAACTTTGGCTGTAGCTACGAGAACGGCATTAACTGGTGCAATATTTTTGTTAGTTTACGCTTTTGGTATGGTTACCCCTTTATTTTTACTTTCATATTTTTTTGAAAAAATTCAATTTCATAAATCTCGTTTAGTTATAGCATCTTTTGAAATAAACATTCTTGGATTTAGACGTAGATTGCATTGGACTAAGGTCGCATCTGGAATAATATTTATAGCATTTGGTATAATATTCATTGTTTTTAGAGGCACATCTTTCTTGCTAAACTTAGGTGCTAAACTGAATTTGCTTGAACCATTTTTTGTTGCACAAGATTTTATTTTAAAATATTTTAATTCTGTTCCGAATCACATTGGTATTTTATTGCTTTTAGTTGCAGTTGCTTTTGTTATTGGGGTTCTATATAGAAAGGGATAACGATAAAAATATAACAGTAGATAGTGTTTCTATGAAAAAATTTGAATGCGATGTCTGTAAAAAAAGGTTTGATACTGAAGTTGCTTTAAGACAGCATAAGAATGCTAAACACTCACATGAACAAAAAAGCGGTCATCATGAGGACAAAAGGGACTTATCTCTAATTAGTAAAAAACATGCCAAAAGATTATGGATTTATCTTATTATTCTAGCTATCGTTGGTTTTGTTGTTTGGGGTATTTATGCAGCTGTTAAGAACCCCAGTCAAATTGGAGCTTTAGGATCCACTCATATTCATGCAGATATTGCTATCTTCTTAGATGGAAAGCAATTGACACCTTTACCACCAAAATATTTTGTTAGAAGTCAATATATGCATCTTGAACAAGGTCCTGGTACTGGTTCAGTTTTACATAAGCATGCTATAAACGTGCCACTTAATTTATTTTTCAAAAGTTTGAGCATGAATTTTGATGATAATTGCCTAAAACTTGATACTGGACAAAAATATTGTAGTGAAGGTGATAAGCAGTTAAAAATGTATGTAAAACATATCAATAGTACATGGGAGAAAAATTCTGAATACGAAAAATATATTTTCAAAGACTTAGATAAAATTCTTATTAGTTTTGGTAATGAGGCAGAGGATCAATTGAAGACACAGATGGATGCTGTTACCGATTTTTCAAGAGATAACGCGGGTAAATTTATGGAAGTGGGTTAATTTAAAAACTTAGAAATAATTAATTACTAATATGTTACATAAGTTACTAATGCTAACACCTTTGATGGTAGTAATATTTTTGAGTGGGTGTACAGAGCAAAGACAATATACTTCAACTACAACCACAACACTTATTACTGGAACAGAAGAATATTGCCATCAATTTACCTATGCTAATTGTCCAGATAGCTGTGAAGTTGGCCCTTCTTGTGCGATTTGTGAAGATATAGGATGTCATTCGAAGAATACACACAAATTAGAGACTACAACTACATTACCTGGCATACTTTGTCCTGATGTATGTGCATCTATAGAAATTAGTTCTGTAGGAACATGTAGAACTTCATGTTTATCTAATGAAACAGAATTTGGTCCTATTACAAGATGTGGTTCTCAAAAGGTTTGTTGCTGTTTTAATGAAATGACTACCACTACTTTAGCTATGGTTACAACTACAACTCAATTAAGAACCTTTACAATAGAAGCTGATGATAGTGGATTTTATCCGAGCGGAAAAATTAATGTAAATAAAGGCGATAGAGTTAAGATAACATTTGTAGTTAAAACAACAAATACTTACTTTGGTGGTCTGGATTTCAGAAGTATTGTTTGGGGTGATACTGGAACTGTAAAGCCTGGTGAATCAAAAACAGTTGAATTTACGGCTGATAATACTTTTACATTCACATCATACTGGCCTATTAGCAGTGTAAAGAAGTCTGATGGACAAGTTGTGGTGGTATAGATGGTTATATTAGATCCAGCAACTGGTGCCAAATTGGTTTTTGTCTTTGGCATAATAAATATTTTAGGCTTAGTCTTAGTTTTTCTTTCGTGTAGATGTTTGGTTGGCTTAGATTTTGTTAAGAAAATGTGGAAATATTCATGGTATCAAAAATTTTATAACAAACATTGTTATTACTGGTGGTTTTTCGCTATTTCAGTACTTATTCATGTGATACTGGCATTTTTAATATTTGGAAATCCATTTTTGAGTTGATTTAAATGAATAAAGCAGCTGTAGCATTGATTTTTTTGGTTATTTTTGTTAGCGGATGCACGACTCCACAGATTGAAAATACAACTACCACAACATTAGAACAGGGTGTTAAACATTTTAATGTTGTTATAGGTCATACATTCTATAACCCATCCACATTTATTGTTAAAAACGGTGATACAATTAAATTATTTGCTGTAGCTGCACCTGGAACATCATCCCACCAACATGGAATAACTATAGATGAATTCCAGATAAATCAGGTTGTTACTAACGAAGATTCAAAGAACCCTACGATAATAGAGTTTAAGGCTGATAAAGTTGGTCAATTCAAAATTTATTGTAAGACATGTTTTACAGGACCTTTTGGAGCTAATCATCCTAATATTCAAGGTACATTAATTGTTCAAGAGTGAGACAGTGAGAAAACTAATTTTTGTTATCAGTTTCATTTCGTTACTTTTTGTTAGTGTAGTTCTTTCACACGGGCATGAGTCTACTAGAACATTAGATCAAATTGTTGCAAATATGTTGACAGGTCAGGGTGTAAGTAGTATAAACCAAATTGATTGCAGCAAAGTTTCAGTTTTAGATTTTGAGGATCTCGGAAATACTATTATGGAAAGAATGGTTGGGAATCATGAGTTGCATGAACAGATGGATGAAATGATGGGTGGAGAAGGTTCTGAGAGTTTGAGACAAATGCATATTGTTATGGGAAAAAATTGGGTAGGCTGTGGAAATGATTCTGCAATGATGAACAATAATATGATGCTAATGATGATGGGTAACTATTATCCAGGCTACTACACAAGCTATAATACTGTTTTAATATTTGGAGTCATTGGTTGGATTTTGTTCTTAGCTTCAATTGTGATTTTTGTACTTAAACCGAAGAAAAGAAGAAAATAGTTCTACTCAGTTAATTCACGTTAAGCATTCTTCATATATCTCTGGATGATGACTCATATGCTCCCGCCAAGATTCGTCGTTATATCCAGCTGGGGTTTGACATTTATCCTGAGAATTTTCATTCGCTAGAGCTTCGTTATATCTCTCACCAAAAAAACTAGTTTTGTAAAAGCTATAGACTGCCCATAACAACGCTACTATAGCTAGACCAAGCAGCAAGTATACTATTATCTTCTCATTGAACGCCTTTTTACTCATTATTTAGCCTCCAAAATTTTAGCATGAAATTGTCTTTCACGAACATTGCTATACTGATAGCCATCACGCTTCCACCGACAAGCCAAAACAGTAAATTTAATTTTTCTAGCGATTTGAAAGGAATGCTGATTATTAGAAGGCTTGTGTTGAACAAAATTAGCTTTATTGAAATGCATCCTCTATACTTTATGTACAGAGTCAAACTCATTAACAAGAAGAAAATTCCCATAGACCAGAAAAACAGACTATACTTTTCAAGAAACATTAATGACGTACTTGATACTGTTATGCCGATTATCGATAGTATTGTAACTACTCCTAAACAGAGATAATGACACACACTGTGGGCTGAAATAACACTACCAATTCCTGACACATTACCGAAGATCCCCACCGCTTTTCCTTTGACTTTGTTTTTCAATTTTCGAAACAGCATTCCAACACTTCCTTTAGAGTTTTTGTTATCTTACTCTTTAGTTTTTTTGATCTTTTTGCCAGACTTTTTAATAACATTTTTATTCCCCTCTATCTGCAAGAACCAAAATAGGCTATATAAATCAAAAGCCCCTTTTTCTAATTCCAATGCAAAAGCTGTATCATTTCCTATGTATTTTGTCGAAGTTTCCATCAATCGCATCGTCGCAGAGAGCAAATGCTTGCTTATACACCACATTTCGCCCTCGGTGTTTTTTAGAAGTTTTTTTAAAAGCATAATTCTTAGTTTTCTTATCTCCTTTAATACTTCTAGGTATATTGGTTTGCCTGTTTTCATTGCTGTGAATGCCAAATGCTCTTCTATGCTGATAAGATTCATTACGGCAATGCTTAGATCTTCTCTGTTTGTTAAATCTGCTTTTTCTTTATCTTTCATACAACCCATCCTACGATGTAAAAACCAATTGATACAAAAGCTAGAACCAGTAAAAGAATTGCGATTGATTGAAATGGAATGTAGTTTTTATTTGAATTGACGTTTCTAGCAATTTCATGCAATTTGAAAGCTGTTATTGATGCTACTAAACCCGTTGTCATACCTATCAATATTCTGTCTATACCGAACAACTTGAATCCGTTTTTAGGACCAATGATATCTAGGAAGTAAAAACCTATGGTTGTTGATGCAAGAGTTACAGCAAATAAAATCAATGATTGGAATTTAATGTACTCTCCGCCTTTGTTTCCCTTTTTAAGAATGTTGTTAAACCATAGTGATGTAGATAGAATTAAACCTCCAATGAATGTTCCGGTTACCAAATCATCAAAACCCAGCCATCTCGATGTTGCTACTGCTGCACCAGTTGCTGCTGTGCACAATGGACAATGAGCTGAAACAGGATCTATTAATACAATAAAATAAAAGAAAAAAATACCTGAGAGTAGATACATTTTTTTAATCAATGCATTACCCCCTATTTTGGTCATAGGTTAACAACCTCCCTGTATTGAGGGTAATCCTACTGTTTCAGGGTTTATTCCTCTTCTTGCTAATTCTTTTGAGACCATTGGTGCAGGAAAGAAAACACCTTTCCAATCTTTTATCGCTTCTACTATTTGTTCATCTGTATAGTCACTGTTTTTTATTAGCCATTTTGTTAAACCACTCAAGGCTATTGTGTGCGCGCAACCGCATAACAAGTTGCCATTTTTGTCTGCGAATCCTAATTCCCCAATGCCGCAACAAAATTCACAAGCGGTTTCCTTAGTCATACCTATTTTTATATATCTCTCTTGGTCGCTGCCACTTAACTGCATGTTTGTATGGTAACCTACTAAAGTTTGTAGACTGTTATCTACTTTGTCAAAAGATACATCTGCAGCGCCACCATATTCAGGAACACCTTTTGGTACAACATCGGCTAATATTGCTTCTAAGTTTGCATTGTTTCCACCACCAGTTTGTGAAACTGCTTTACCTGCGGGACTTGCTGTGCCTTTAAAGGCTGACTGAATATTCGAAATGAGGTATTGGTTAACTACTAATGCTGCTATCAAAATACCAATCAAACCCAACAGCAATGTTTCATCTTTTATCTTCATAGTTAACAACCCCCTTGTTGTGTTGCTAGACCTTCTGTTGTACTATTGCTTCCATCGCCGTGATGCGCCTCCATCATTTTGTCATAAGAGGAATATCCCTGGAAATTACCTACTCCAGTAAGATGATTGTTTATTGTTACCAACTGCAGTGTTTGGAATACCACTACTACTAGTAACACTACAACCACTCCTATCAACAACGTAGTTTTTTCCATTCAAACACCTCTTTTTGCTCAGAAATAGGATGAAACAGCCTATATGGGAACCCGCGAAACTGGTTTCAGAGAAAGCTTATATGATGTTTCTCCTTAATATTAGTAGGAAAACATGAGTTCACTTACTCTGCATATTCTTTTTGGTGGTTTATCTATACTCTCATACTTCTTTTTGTTTTTTTGGATTTTGGAAGGAGATAAAAGGGCATTGAAAAAAATAAAATTACTTTCTACTTTTGCAGCTCTATCTATTTTTGTATCATGGTTGTTTGGTGGTTATTATTATGTTACTCAATATGGTCAAGGTACTAGAGCAAAAATATTAGAAGGCTCAAATCCATGGAGCCATAAGATTTTCATGGAAGCAAAGGAACACATATTTTTGTTTTTACCCTTTGTTTCTTTGCTGCAGGTTGCTTACGTGTATAATTTAGGTGAAAAAATAAATTTATCAGATGTAAGAAAATCAATTGCGGCATTGACTTTACTGCTTTTTGTATCAACTCTTCTTATTGCAGGAATGGGATATGTGATTTCTGGTGTAGCATGGGGTATTAGGTGGTTTGGATGAAAATTAACATTGAAGCAGTTTATATGGCAACTATTATTACTATTTTGTTAATTGTTTCCATGACTGTTATTGGTGAGCTTTATTCTCCATTTAAGGATTTTCTGGAAGAAAGATTTACGCATCATTGGATTGGAAAAGGTGCTATTTCAACAGCAGCGTTTGTACTTGTAATATTTTTGTATGCACCTAAAGACACACAGACTCAGAAAAAATTATATTGGAAACCAATAAAAAGTCTTGTTACTGTTTTTATTTTGTCTTCTATTATCTTGATTATATTTTTCACAGCACATTATATTGGGTTGATTTGATGAAAAGGCCTAAAGAAAAAATAAACATAATTCCATATATACTTTCTGCTGTGTTAATTGGAATTTTATATTACTTCTACTCTGTTTCTTATGATTACAGTTTTGGTAGGACATTATCTCACACATTAGCATACGGATCTATTGTGTTTATAGGATTATCTTTAGTTTTAGGTCCCATTTCTCATATATTACAAAAAGATTTTAGTGAATATAGAAAAGATTTTGGGCTGTTAGGTTTTGGTGTGGCATTTCTACATATCTTGTTATCGTTCCGTTATAGCGTTGGATGGTCTTTTGTTTTTGGTCTGCTGGCTTTGATCACTTTCTTTATTGCTGCCTCCACATCGAATAATTGGGCTTTCAAGAGATTAGGATTTGATAGATGGAGAAGCATACAAAGATTAAGCTATCTAGCCTTCTTCTTGGCTATTCTTCATTTTATTTTTATTCCAAATTTGACATTTATAAAAACAATTCATGGACAGGTTTTGCTTACATTTTCTTTATTCGTTATACTAGTTAAAATATTGATGATATTTGCTAGAAAAAATGAAATTAGTTTCAGATAACTTTTATTAACTGTTTCAGTAATAATATAAGTGATAAAATGCTTGATCTCGTTATTATAGGTGCTGGGCCTTCGGGCATTGCGGCGTCTTTGTATGCTGCTAGAAACAGACTGAATTTTGTGACATTATCTAAAGATGTTGGCGGATTAACTAATATCATCCCCAAGATCGATACATACCTTGGAATGCATTATGTTAGTGGTTTTGATCTTATTTTAAAATTTCAAGATCATTTGAAGGACTATAAAGTTAATCTTAAAACAGAGGCAGTTAAGGAAGTTAAGAAAAAGGGAAGAATGTTCATCGTTAAAACTGATAAGAACGAATATGAAACAAAAGTTATTATCATAGCTTCAGGAAGAAAATTCAAAAAACTGCATATAAAGGGAGAGAAAGAATTTGAAGGTAAAGGTTTGTCTCACTGTGCAGCTTGTGATGGTCCTCTGTTCAAAGGAAAAACCGTTGCTATAATAGGTGGCGGAAAATCCGGTTTACTTGCAACACTTTTCATGTCTAGTATAGCAAAGAAGATTTATTTAATTGAAATAAAACCCCATTTGGGTGGGATTGAGCATTGGAGAGAGGCTGTTAAAAAAATGAAAAATGTTGAAATCATGACAAATACAAAAACATTAGAAATTCTTGGAGATAAGTTTGTTAATGGTATTAAAGTTCAGCAAGATAGAAAGAAACATGCGTTACATGTAGAGGGAGTTTTTGTTGAGATTGGTTATGAACCAAATACTGATTTTGTTAAAGGTTTTGTTAAGTTAAACAAGAGAAATGAAATTATTGCCAATAAGCAGAATGAAACAAACGTTAAAGGTATATTTGCTACTGGAGATGTTACAGATATTTGGGAGAAGCAAGTGGTTGTAGCTGTTGGAGAGGGGGCTAAGGCATTATTATCGGCGTATGTTTATCTAAAAGGTGAAAGACCTTAGTGCTATGTGCGATTAATGAAGTTATTTTTTAAGATATCTCTGAGTGCAATATTATTGCTAATAAAGAAGTGTAATGACACCTTTTCTCACTCTCTCATATTGCTTAATTTTACTGATGAGCTCTTTTTTCGTGCTTATTTTTATGTCTTTCTTTAAATTCGTTCCATTTTTTAGATCGTGAGATAATCGATTTCGCAAATTATATATATTAATTTTTAATTTATGATATAAGTGTCATGGTACCGTTGCCTAATTCTAAATAATAACTCTACTTTTCTCTAATCAAAATCAA
>CAYJVB010000020.1:0-14189 GCA_964373575.1 uncultured archaeon
ATTACTTCATGCTGAACAGGGATGAGTTCTTACAGCATTATCATAAGAGAAGCAACAGCGAGACGGTGTTCCACATGGTTAAGAGCAAATTCGGTGATTCCGTGAGAAGCAAACATTGGACATCACAGGTTAATGAAGTATTGTGCAAGATACTTTGTCATAACATCTGTATTGTTATTCAGGAGATGCACGAATTAGGGTTAGAACCAAAGTTTTAGGTAAACAAATAATTAACCAAGATTAAGAGTAATGAGGATTATTAAGAAAATAACAATACTTGACATGGAACACCAGAACGACCAATTAATTTTTTCTAAGTCCATATTATTCTGTTTTAGATTATAACTTGACTTAATTAGTAAAAATGTAACCAGATATAATACTATACCAACACCGAGAAAAACTGATACAAGAGTATTTTGTTTTAATCTCGACAAGCTATCTCCAGAAAGTGTTATTGCACCAAGCATTATAGTTCCAGCAAAAGAGTGGAATGATGTGATTGTTCTGATTAGTTCCATTTTGATGTCTTTATTGTTTTTAGCCAACTGTAATCGACCTTTCATAGTTATATTGTGGGAAATATACTGTAACACCATAACCCTTTTCTATTTTCATATAAGTTTTAATCAGAAAATCGCCATCTGACAAGTAATACGTTTTGGTATCTGTAACATTAGTAGCGGGATTTGTTGTATTGACTACCATTTCTATATTGCCTATTGTGTTACTCTTAGATTCTCTGTTCAAAACAAATGGAATATATGCTATTTTTTCCTGTAAAAAAGTAACATGTATTGGCGTATCGCCCGAAATTTTTACAGATAACACTAAAATGCTTTTAGATGGTATAACTAAAGCCACTACAACGATAACAAAGATAACCATTATGATGATACTGTTATCCGACTTGCCCATATCATTGTTTTCTCCCTTAGTTTTTAAATTAGATTCTTTTTTCGTTTTATCACCTCCTTCATGTTTAAAATCTCCGATTTCTGTTTAAAATGTCAGGCTGTTTCAGGACTTGTTAAACAAAGCCCTGAGAACTACTATCTATTTATACCTTAGCTCACTAATATTGAAAAGTGAAAAGGATGCAAGGGGAAAGCCGGGACATTTAACAGAAGACTGCTTTTTCTTAAACTCAATTATTCCCAAAGTTCAAATCAATTATTTTACACTAGAGGTGAGATGATTGTATACTAATTTCTATCCCTCAATAGTTGTTCATGGTGGTGCAGACAACATACCTACCGATGCGAGGGAAAAGCAAATTACCGGTGTAAAGAAAACCGCAAAAATGGGTTTCGAGTTATTGGAAAAAGGTTATGATGCTATAGATGCTGTCGAAACATCAATAATTGAATTAGAAAATAATCCTGTGTTCAATGCAGGAACCGGTTCTTTACTGAATATTGAAGGAAACATAGAAATGGATGCCCTCATTGTTAATGGAAAATTAGATGCGGGAGCTGTAGCTGCAATTAGGTATATTAAGAATCCCATTTCAGTTGCAAGAAAAATAATGGAAGAAACTCCACATATCTTATTGGCTGGAGAAGGAGCGAACAAATTTGCAAAAAAAGCTGGAATAAAAGAATGCGAAACAGAAGAATTGATAACAGAAAAAGAATATCTTAATTGGCAAGAATTTATGAAAAGAAAATAGACTTGAAAGAATATTTCGCTAAAGGAATTGAGACTGTTGGTGCTGTTGCTATAGATGTAAACGGTAAATTGTCTGCAGGAACATCAACTGGTGGAGTGCCAAATAAATTAGCTGGAAGGATTGGCGATGTTCCAATTCTTGGAGCTGGTGCTTATGCAAATAATAGTTTGGGAGCAGCATCAGTATCAGGACATGGCGAGGCTATCATGAGAGTTTTGCTAACGAAGACTGCGTGCGATTTGATGAGAAATAAAAATGCTCAAGAAGCAGTTGAAATAGCAATAAAAACAATGCACAAAAAAGTGGAAGGTTATGGCGGTATAATTGCAATTGATAGAAAAGGGAATATAGGCATAAAACACAATACACCAAATTTTGTGACTGCATTTGTAAATGGGAAAATGAAAAAAACTATCGCGTCAATATAATAAGGAGGTAATAACATGCAAGTAAATGGATTTGTAGATGAATTGAGGGATCTAGGCAGATTGAAATTTATTAGGTTGAACACATCGTCAGGCTACTTGCAAGTTACAATAAAAAAGAAGGAAGTTTCTAGCGAGATGCTCAAGCAAGTTGAAAAAATATCACGTCAGTCTTCCATAGCAGTGGAAGGTGAATTAAAAAAGAATAAGGAAGCACCAGGCGGTCAAGAATTAATTCCAACAACAAAATTGTCCATATAGTACAAGATGTCAAACCATGCCTTATAGATTGTGAATTGTATAGACCTAATTTTAAAGCAAAATTCGTTATTGAGGTTAGTGCGAATTTAACAAAGAAATATAATATTGAAGTCGGGGATATTCGGCCTTATAAGGGACATATTTACATCTGCCAAGACGAGTTATATGATCTATCCCATGCCTTCCATGATGTAACCTGTTTGTCTCAACATGATGAACGTAAGGATGCCATTCCAATAAATCTAAGATGAGAGTATGTAACACCATCCCATTTCCTGCGTGCAAATCATACCACTCGGCTCCTGGTTTAGCTATAATAGGATGACGTCTTCGAACGTATTTCAGACATTCTATAATGTCCACCGACAATTGCGATTTCATAGTATAGATTATAAGTAGAAAAGTTTTTAAGATTTATCGGGACAAGTAAAATTATTCTTTGTGTTTATTTTTTCCTAAGTATGAATAGACGCCTAATTTCAAAGCCTTCAATGGCAACAGTGCGCATTTAATTCTGATTGGACTTAATTCAATATTCAACATCTCAAAAATATCTTTCTTATCTAGTTTAATAATTTCTTCCAATTTTTTATCTTTAATCAATTCTGTAAGCATACTAGCACTCGCAACACTAATTGCACATCCCTGACCCTTAAAACGAACATCTACAATCATTCCTTTACTAATTTTTAGCTGCATCTCAACTACATCACCGCACAAAGGATTACTATCTTTTGAAACAATGGTAGCATCATCTAAATCTCCATAGTTTTTTGGATTGCGATAATAATCCAGAATAATATCGGCATAAATTTCTGAACTCATTCTATCGTCCTTCATTTACAATCTGAAAATCTTTGTTGCTTTTTCTAAAGCTTTCACCAACAAATCAACTTCCTCTAAAGTGTTGTACAAATAGAAGCTAGCTCTAGTGCTAGCGGAAATTCCAAGTCTAGTATGAAGCGGCATTGCACAATGATGGCCGGATCTAACAGCAATACCTTCTTGATCTAAAATTGTGGCTAAATCATGGGGATGGATGTCGCCCAAATTGAAGGCTACTAAACCGGCTCTTTTTCTAGCATCCTTTGGTCCATATATTGTTAGCTTTTTTATTTTTGCCAGTTTTTCTAATGCGTATTTTGTTAGTTCTACATCATGTTTTCTAACGTTTTTCATCCCTATTTTGTTGAGATAATCTACAGCTGCACCCAAAGCGATTGCTCCTTCCACGTTGTTTGTACCATATTCAAATTTCCACGGCAAATCATTCCAAGTTGAGTGATCCAAATGTACTTCTTTAATCATCTCGCTTCCTACAGTATGTGGTTCTATTGTTTCAAGCAGTTCTTTTTTTCCGTAAAGTACACCAATCCCAAATGGCGCTAGCATCTTGTGACCGGAAAAGGTTAGGAAATCTACGTCTAAATCTTTAACGTCAATTGGCATGTGTGGAGCTGATTGGGCAGCATCAACAACTACAACTGCGTCATTATCATGAGCTTTTTTTATCATTTCCTTTATTGGATTTATTGTGCCAAGAACATTAGAAGCATGAACTACACCAAAGAACTTGGTTCCATTTTCTAAGTGTTTTTTAAATTCGTTTTGTTTCAATAGACCGTCGTTATCAAAATCGACATAATTCAGTTTCAGTTTTTTCATTTTAGACAGTTGCTGCCATGGCACAATGTTGCTGTGATGCTCCATTTTTGTTGTTAATACTTGGTCTCCTTCTTTTAGTGTCATCCCATAACCAAAAATAGCGAAGTTCAGAGATTCTGTTGTATTTTTGGTGAAAATAATCTCTTCTGGTTTAGCATTTATGAATTTGGCGACTTTTTCTCTTGCCTTTTCATAGGCTATTGTAGATTCTTCAGCTAACTTGTGAACACCACGATGAACATTGGCATTGCTAGTTTCATAAAAGTTTTTTATAGTATCCAAAACAAATTTTGGTTTCTGTGATGTTGCGCCAGAATCGAAATAAACTAATTTTTTACCGTTGATTTTTCTGCTTAGAATTGGAAAGTCTTTTCGTATTTTTTTCAAATTAAGCATACAATCACTTTATCTTTTCCTTGGAATTTGTTTGAATGCTTTTATTAAATTACCATCAGGATCTAAGAAATGAACATCTCGCTCGCCAAAAAACCAATCTGTTGGTTCATCTAAAAAATGAACACCTTTTGTTTTTAGTTTCCTATAGAATGCGTTGATATCATCAACTTGTAATGCTAAAGAAATCTTTGTAGCTTTTGATTCACGACTTATATTAAATGGTGTTACTTTTTCAGCAGCCTCGGTTCTGTATAACCCAATAGTTATGCCCCCTGCATCCAAAAAAATGAAATTTCCGGTTGGCGTTGTCATAATTAATTTTAATCCTAAAGTTTCTATATAGAATTCCTTAGCCTTTTCCAAATTTTGTACAAATATTGCAATATATCCTCCTTTTATTTTCATTGCTGTTCACCGGATAGAATATGTTTCAATCCGCCTAATTGTCGCGCTCCCAAACTCTCTCTAGATAATCTGAGGATCAAAGTTGAAGTAGGGTCACCTCCATTTTCAATCTCCTGAAAATCATACCATGTTTTAGTTCCGCGAATTCCAAGGATATATGATCCCCTTTCGATTATAATTCGGTATAATCCATTAATAGAATCTACAACAACTAAACCATTTCTCTGATATTTTTTCCAAAAATTTCCATTATCACTAATATCCATTTTTTCACCTATACTTGTAATGCCCCTCAAATATATCCTTGGATATTTTGTCCATTTTTTCTTCTTCCTCTATCTTTTCAGAGATATCAGCCAGTTTATCTAAACTTTCATTATTCCATTTTAACTCAGTCAAACCTTTTATTCTTATCTTTACACTATTTAATGGCATCTGTCTAATTAAAGGTTCAAAGAAGCCTAAAACAATCATCTTCTTCGCTTCATTTTCTGAAAGACCACGAGCCATCAAATAAAAAATCTGATCTTGATTGATCTGCGCAACTGATGCTGAGTGCGTGGCTTTTACATTGTTGTTCTCTATTTCCAAACCTGGAATTGCATCTGATACTGCATCTTTGCTCAATAGAATTGAATGCTCAGACAAATACGAGTTAGTGTTTTTAGCATTTTTTTCTATATTTATCATTCCTTTAAAAATAGATTTTGAAAAGTTCTTGAATACGCCCTTAGCTACAACTCTGCCACTGGTTGACTCACCAACATGAGTCAAATTAGATGTTATATCAAATCGTTGCTTTTCGTTTCCAAAAACTAATTCAGAATCATAGACTTCAGAACCATTGCCTTTCATTACATTCTCCAATTTCGATAAAGTTAATGCACTACCGAAAAATCCAGTCGACCAGTTAATGCTGCTATTATTCCCCAAAACTGCTTTTTTACTATAAAAGCTGATAATATTACTGCTTAAACTTTGGATGCTTCCTATTTTCATTCTTGAATTATCATTCAGCAGGATTTCAGTTACATTGCTAAATAATGTCTGCTCTGTAATGATAGGTTCTGAATAAGACTCTTCTATCAGTGTCAATGAAGAGTTATTTCCCACATTAATTATATTCTGGGAGAACAAAGCTGAATTTCCTCTAGTTAAAAATAATTTATATTCCAATGGCACTTCTATCTCCAAGTTATCTGGTACATGAAGGAATAAGCCTGAATTGAAAAAGGTATTGTTAAGGGCTGCTAATTTATCTTCGCTCGGTTGAAGTATCCTGTTTTTGTTATATCTGCTCAGCAAATCCTCATGTTCTGTCATAGCAGTTTTCATATCATCAAGAATAACACCTTTATTCCTCAAGTCAGTTGGTATTTTAATTTTTATTATGTTTGAATCAACTTGCGTTATTGAAAATTTTCCGCTGCTTGAAAAAAATTTCAAGCTATCCGGAATTTTTTTGCTATTGATCGATGCTGATAGATCGAAATTATCTTGAATGTCTGACAAATCAACATATTTTTTGAACAATTCTGATTTTTCGAATGGCAATTCCTTGAAGATGCTGAATGATTTCAATCTATGTTCTTTCAACCAAGAAGGATCACCGTTTTCATTAGAGAAATTTCTCACCATTTCTTCAGAGAGAGAATTGAAAAATTGCACAGTATCACCTAACCTACAGATCCCGACATTTCAAGCTGAATCAATCTATTGAATTCAATTGCATATTCCATTGGTAATTCTTTCGTGAATATATCGAAGAAACCATTTACTACTAGACCTAATGCTTCTTGTTCGTTCAATCCGCGAGACATTAAATAAAATATTAAATCCTCTCCGATCTTTCCGACAGCCGCCTCATGAGTGACAGTTGCTGTGTCCTCTTGAATTTCGTTGTATGGATAAGTATCAGTTCTAGATGTATCATCAACTAACAAAGCATCACATCTTACAGTTGACTTTGCATTTGTTGCTCCTTTTGATATGTGCAATAATCCGCGATATGTTGTTCTTCCGCTATCTTTACTTACTGATTTAGAAATAATCCTTGATGTTGTATTAGGAGCTAGATGAATAGCCTTACCACCAGTATCTTGGTGTTGGCCTTTTCCAGCAAATGCTACTGATAGTATATCTGCTTTAGCATTGGGACCAACCATGTAGACAGAGGGGTACTTCATAGTGAGCCTGCTGTTGTGAACGAGAATACCATTTGCAACAAAATTATGAGCACCTTCTATTTCAAGGTCATATGTCGATTTAATACCACTATCTTTAATTGATGTTACTGGCAAGATTCCAAGATGTAAAGGTAAGCTTTCAATTCTCCTCGTACGAGTTACATGAATAAATCTTGGTTGATTTAATTTCCTCTTCCTGATTTTATTTTTATTGTCCTCTGTCAGATGATTTGAAATCTCATCTAGTTTGCTTATAAAAGTAACATAGTTTCTGTATTCCTTTTCTGGAGTATTCTGTTTGCCGATCTTTATACTTTTTCTTTCTATATGTTCTTGTACTTTGTTCACATACATATTACATGAGAGGGCTAATAGTCGTATATCTTCAACTAATTTTCTATTACAAGCTTTTAGCCTGATTGATCTATTATGAATCCTTGCATCCGCTTCGCAATATCCAGCAATAAAAGCTAGTTTTTGAGATTTTGGTAACGAATAGATCCATTTAGGCAACCTCTTGGTGTGAGTATTACCACCAAAACCGTTAGTCTTTATCCACTCAGCGAACAGCAAGCTATTGTAAGTTACACATACTCCATCGGCTCTTTTTGTGGATTTTTTTAAACTGAAAATTTTCTTCACAGTATTTTCTACCCTCTTTCTAATAGGATCTTTTGTTGGTACTGAAAATGTTACTCTTCCATATCTGTTTGCGTTACTTTTTTTACTTTTAGCGACATCTACTGAACCATCTCCGACATAAACGCCCAAAAGCCACATGATTTCTTCCTTGGTGAATTTGGGAAAAACAATTTTATTATATTTATACTTTGTATTAACTTCATACTCAGCTCCATATTGATTTCTAACAATAGCTTTTCTTCGTAAGTTTGGTTTAATAAAATTATGTGGAATTCCTGTATCTGGGAATTCGGTAGGTACAAGTAAATGATCTCCAACTTTAATATTCTCTAGATTTGTCCACTCAAACCAATATCTCCCCATCTTCCTTGGTTTTTGCCTATCATATTGAAGCTTTAAAAATGGGTGATTATTTGTTGCAACTATTTCACGTTTGCCGTCTCCTAGAACAACTCTAAATGTTTTTTTGACACCAGAAAATTTAACACCTGTAACTTTCTTGGGAACTATTTCTTTTGTTGTTTCATCATACGCAAAAACTTTTTCTCCTACAGAAATATCTTCAATTTTTTTAACAGAAGGGTTTCCAAATATTTTTGTGCCTTCCTCAAGACAGCCGATATTTGCATCAAGCCATTCCACTGTAGCTCCTTCGTGAGCAATTGCCCTTTTTGTTACCAAATTATAGACATTGTTTGGCCAATTCTGCAAAGTTGTGTATCTAAGCTGCGCTCCTTTTAATGCAACTAATTCTACAACTGCTGTATGTAAAGAACTTTTATCATTGGCGTACATCGCTGCGGTGCAACCTTCAATGTAATGTACTTTACTTCCTTCATCAGCTATTATCAATGTCCTCTCAAACTGTCCCATACTTTCTCTGTTGATTCTGAAATAAGCTTGCAATGGCATCTCAACATGAACTCCTGGAGGAACATAAATAAATGAACCGCCAGAAAATACCGCTGAATTCAATGCTGCAAATTTATTGTCTTCAATTGGAATAACAGTGCTAAAATATTTTTTGAAAATGTGAGGATATTCTCTTAAACCTGTGTCGGGATCAACGAAGATAACGCCTTGCTTTTCTAAGTGTTTTTGTAGACTGTGATAAACATTCTCGCTTTCAAATTGAGCTCCAACGCCAGCGAGAAATTTCCTTTCAGCTTCCGGTATCCCTAAAGCATCAAATGTTTTTTTTATCTCAGGTGGCAAGTCTTCCCAAGTTTTAGCTTGCGGTTGATCAGTTGGTCTTACATAATAAACAATATCATTTAGATCTATTGCGTTAAGATTTCCACCCCACTGAGGCAGCGGTCTTTTCAAAAAATGATTCAGTGCTCGAAGCCTGAATTGTTTCAGCCAATCAGATTCCTTTTTGATATCAGAAATTTCTCTAACAACTCTTTCGCTTAAACCTTTTTCTGTTTCATAAACCGATTTAACATTTGTTTTAAAGCCGTACTTTTTTTCGTAGTCGTCTCTAATATCCAAACTTTGTTTAGTCACTATTACCACCATTCGTTACCCAATCGTAACCTCTTTCTTCCAATTCTTCAGCGAGTTGCTGTCCACCTGATTTTACGATTTTTCCGTCAATCATTATGTGCACCCTGTGTGGCTTGATGTATTTCAAAACCCTATTGTAGTGCGTTATCAACAATACTCCCATTGAAGGTCCAGATAATTTGTTTATGCCTGTTGCAACTGTTCTCAATGCATCTATATCCAACCCTGAATCGGTTTCATCAAGTACAGCAAAGCTTGGCTCTAGAACAGCCATCTGCAATATTTCACATCTTTTCTTTTCTCCACCAGAGAAGCCTTCGTTCAAATATCTTTTCAGGATGTCATCGTTGATTCCTAGCAGAGAAATTTTTTCTTTCAATATTTTTTGGAATTGCAAAACTGATACTAATTCTTGTTTTTTGTCTTTTATTTGACCATTTAGTTTCATTGAGTTGTATGCTGTTCTAAGGAAATTAAATACTGTGACGCCTGATATTTCGTGAGGATATTGGAATGCGAGGAAGAGTCCTTTTTTTGCACGTATGTCTGTAGTCCACTCCAAGATGCTTTCTCCGTCTAATAAAATATCGCCGTCAGTTATTTTGTAATGAGGATTGCCTAGAATAGTGTAGGCTAGAGTGGATTTACCAGAGCCATTTGGTCCCATCAAAGCCTGGACTTCTCCAGATTTTATTGTTAAATTTAGGCCTTTTAGGATCTCTTTGCCTTCGACACTAACATGCAGATTTTTTATCTCTAAAACAGTCATGGGAAACGCCTGTAAATATAACAGTGTTATATTTATTAATAATCACGCTTTTAAATGTTAATTAGATGTTAGTTTTTTGCTCAATATGTGCTGAAAAATATATATAGGAAAAGTTTTAATTCTGACGTGTATTTAAACTCTCAAATTTCCTGTAAAAACTGGTTTATCATTATCGGACTTATAAAAACCATAGGGATATTCTTTAGGTATATTTTTCTACTGCTTAACAGCTATCATACTTATTTCTACTTTTGCATCTAAAGGCAATTCCTTAACACAAACTGTTTCTCTTGCTGCATATGGTTCTACCATATAACTTGCATAAACCTCATTTATTTTTCTATAATTAGACATATCGATAACATAGATTGTTGTCTTAACTACATCTCTGAATGAAAAGTCTGCTGTTTCAAGTATTGCTTTCAGATTTTTCATCACTTGATGTGTTTGTTCTTCTATATTTCCTGTTAATAACTTTCCATCCGGAGTTAAATGAATTTGACCAGAAGTTAAGCTGTTAAGTTAGCGTCAGGTAAAATTTAGATATATTTATAAACTTTTAATAAAATAAAAGATTACGACAAGGGAAAAATTATGAAAATCGGAATTTTAAATGAATGTTTTTTGAACGAAAAACACCTAAAAAGGTTGAGATTTTTGGGAGAAGTTGTCATTTATGGAAACACTACAACTGAAGACGATGCTATTGAAAAGTTGAAAGGATTAGATATTGTTATAATAAATGGATTTATTTGTCCGCCAACAGCTAAAGTTTTAGAAAGCACTGATAAACTGAAACTAATTGTCTTGCCTCATACCGGCTATTTTATGGTTGATATGGAAGCCGCCAAGAAAAAAGGGATAAAGGTAGCAAATGCTCCTGGTTTTTCTAAACAAGCAGTTGCTGAATTGGTAATTGGGTTGATGTTTGCTGTGAACAGAAAAATTCCCTTGATGGATAGAGATATGAGAAAAAATCCATTTGACTCTGATCCAAGTAATATTGAGCAACAAAATAAATATTGGGGATTTGATATCAAGGGTAAAACAATGGGAATTCTAGGTTTAGGTAGAATAGGATCAACTGTCGCAACTTTGGCTTTGGCTTTGGGAATGAAAGTTATTGCTAACAACAGAAGTCCTAAAAAAATGAATGGTGTAGAAATGTTGAGCAAGGAAGAAGTTTTAAAAAGAGCCGATATCGTTTCAATCAATGTAACTTCAGGAGTTGACACAGAAAACCTAATTTCAAAAAAGGAATTAAGTTTAATGAAGCCAACGGCTATCTTAATCAATGTTGATCAGGCCAAGCAGGTATATACAGAAGCTATATATCAAGCTTTGAAAGAAAAAAGAATTGCTGGAGCGGGACTAGACCAAGTAGCCGGTTTAACAAAAGACCACCCAATACTCAAATTAGATAATGTTGTGTTCACTCCTCACGCAGGTTCTTCTACGAATGAGTCTTTTAGAGAAAATCTACCAGAGTTAGTTGTGTCGGCTATTGAAGAATTTGTTAAAGGTTCTCCCAAGAATCTTGTTAATTAAGGTTGAAAGAATTAAGGTGAGGCTGGCTGAAGATTTTAAAAAATTAGATTCTTTATAGATTAATTGAGGATTTTCTAATCAAATCTAACCACCTATTCTCTCCCAGCTCTAAATTGACTCCTGCTCTTTCTGAAGGAACTTCATCAGCAGTTGAATGATTTTCTATAAACTACCAATAGTCAAAGACTAGATGGTATTCCTTGATTTCTGACATAGTTTTTCATCTGATCTTCATCTCTACCAACACTTTAAAAACTTGTATAATAAGGACTAGATATGGAAAACGTGTACTCAAAAATCAAAAAATATTTCACCGATAATGACATTCATTTTCGAGAGGTTACTCATGCAACTGGGGCATCTGCGGAAGATTATCATAGGGCGCTTGGTTGCCGCTACGAACAACAATTAAAGTGCTTACTCTTGAAAATTTATGAAGAGGGTAAAGATTATTTTGTTGTTTTAACAATTCCGGCTAATAAACGTGCTGATTTTGAAGCAATAAAAACAACATTGAACGCCAAAAAAGTTCGAATGGCTACGGAAGAGGAATTGAAAACTATTACGGGTTGTAACTATGGAGAGTTACCCCCATTAGGAAAAATATTCAATATAAAGTTGATTATGGATAAAGACTTTCTGAAAGAACAAGAAACTTTTATGAATGCGGGGAAAGTTGATATATCATTTGTTGTTAATCCTTTGGATTTACAAAAGTTAGAAGATCCTATTTTGATTTAGTATAGAAAGAAGATTATAAGTTTATGAACATTACACAAATAGGTAGCAAAAATAATCTTGAGGAAATCGATAAGCAGTTAGGCGAAACTTATTGGTCACCAATTAATGTTGCCAATATCAATAAGTAAACTAAGTACAAATTCCCCATTCACATTCAGGACAACACAAAATATTAATTTGTCGCTAGTTTCAAGTCTTTGTTTTTAATGGGACTGGACTTGAATAGTAGAGGTTGTAGAAGAAGATGTTGCTGTCGTACTAGTTGATGTTGAAGAAGTACTACTAGTTGTTGAGGTTGTTGTGTTTTCTATTGTTGACGTTGTAGTAGGTAAAGTTGTAGTACCTCCTGGGATTGAGGATGTAGTTGTTGAAGTAGTCGTGGTTGTAGTACTCGTCAAAGATTTAATTTTACATTCGCCTCTCTCTTCTATACAAACTTTATCGGATGGAGGGGCTATTGTAATGCATACTATATTGGGATGGAGTCTCATACATTTGGTTCCACACCACCCACATTTCGATTTATCTAAAGTTGTTGAAGTTGATTCATTTTCTTCTTCTCTTTCCTCTTTTTCTTCAGCTTGTTTCAAAATTCTGTTGATATTTTCTGAAATGCTCTCGGTAGCTGTTGCCTGACCAAACGCCTTTCCGAAATTGTTTTCATCAAAAGCTGATTCAGAATTATTCAAATGACTTCTAGCTTGATCAAGTAATGTTGATATTCGTAATAATTCTTCTTGAGTCAAATTGGTTTCGTTAATTTTAGACTCGATCTCATCTAGTTCTTCTTTCGCATCTTCAATTTTTTCAACTGCTCTTGCCGCAGTCAAGTTAATTAAACCTTTTTTTTCTTCAATATCCCTTACCAATTTTTCTATCATCTCATTGCTAGTTGTTAATGTTTCTCTTATTTTTATCTTGGTTTCGTTTTTCTCCAAATCAATTTTTATTTTCACTTCTACTGTTTTGTTCTCCAAATTCTCCAAAATTGAAATAATGCGCTGAAATTGTTCGGGTGAAAATCTCCCTTTAGCTTCAATCATAATCTTAAATCCTTTCGTGACCTGTTCTACCTCGCTTTCATGTTCCTCTAATTCTTTTTCTATTTCCACTTCCATTTCGAGTTCTTTTGTTGCGTTCTTTTCTCTAATGGCTATCAAAGAACTTTCAACAGCACTAAGCGAATTCCCATGTTCTCTCTGAGCCCTACTTGCCGCTTCTGTTTTGTTTTCATCTAGCATAGCTTTAGTTTCCATCAATCTTTCTCTGGCAATATCCAATGATATTTTTGCTTTCTGAACATTGTCGAAGGTTAAAAAGAGTCTTAATCTGTCCATTGCAACATCTATTCCATAAAAAGGGGAATCAGGTGTAATTCCAGCTGTTATATTTTGTCCTGAAGTCAGAACTGCATTTCCAGAAATTCTATAAGCAAAGACTGGTTGAGCGATAAGGCATGAAAAAATAATTAAGAATAGGAACTTCCAGATTTTCATAACTAGTAATTTGTTTTTATATTAAAAATAGTTATGGAAAGCCAACGGGAAGAAATAAAAAGCTAATATTTTAATGAATCTCATGGAAGATCAAATATTCAGTGTATATTATTGCTCTGGAAGTGACCAGTTTGTCATTGTTACATCAGCATGCACATATATAGGTCCGTTATCTGGATTGCCTGAAGTATTCAAGAAAATAGAAGAAGAATTTGGCGTTTTTTATATTGATTTTCCCTGGAGCGCGGCAAATGAAAACAGGCGTTATGAACCGGTTTCTCTTAATTCACGACCTCTAGTAAGAGATGCCTACGCGTGTCGACATGAATGATAGGGTAATACTTTAATCCCTATTCTTTCAAATATGTTTCAACTGGGGAAGCCAAGTGGAAATAAAATCAACAGTTATTAAGATAAGGTAGGGTCTGTTAACTTAACACAAAATCACCCCTAATCCCTTGATAAATTCATCAA
>CAYJVB010000021.1:0-14013 GCA_964373575.1 uncultured archaeon
GATTTTGATTAGAGAAAAGTAGAGTTATTATTTAGAATTAGGCAACGGTACCTAGTAGTTAAAACAACGTGAATAATAATGGCCAAAATACTAATTGTTGATGATGATTTTCTAAGTGCGCGAAACCTACAACAAACTTATCAATTATATGGATATGAAGTTTATACTGAACAAAGTTTTGCTGATGCTGCCGAGAGAATTATTTCTGGTATGTATGATGTAATAGTATGTGATACTAATCTGGGAAGAGGACCACCTGAATTATTAGGATATCAGTTATTGGATTATGCGAGAAGTAAAGGTGTTAATGTTCCTTTCGTAGGTGTAAGTGGTAATGATGATTACAGAAGTGAATGGAAAAGGAGAGGAGCTGGGTTTGTGGAAAAGGGTAGTGGTCCAAGCTCATTATATTTTGAAGCAGTAAAAGAAATCTTAGGACAATAAAATCTGTTCTCAATTTTCAAAATAAATCATGATTTATTTATTTTATCAACGACAATTATCTTTGATGAAAAAAGATATTAAACATCTTGGAAAATTTGCAACAAGAAATTCTTCTTCGTGGCCTTTATGATCATTAAAACGGAATTCAAAATATCTTTTCATATCACTAAATAAAAAACTAAAGCTAAATCTTTTCCACTTACTATATCTAAATTTAAAACCACAATACAATATTTCTTCTGATTTCATGAAATACAGCTATGATCCCACTAAATTTCCGAGTAACGTGGCAAGACAAGATGAAGCGGATGTGTCTGTTTTTGGCGTGCCTTTTGAAGCGACAACCGATTATCTAAAGGGTACTGCGAATAGCCCAAAATCTATCAGAACGGCTGCACATTTCATTGAACCATATGATATCGAAATAGGAAAGAATTTATTTGACGTAACAAAGATAGCTGATGTCGGTGATGTTAAAATAAAGTCTAATGATACTAAAGAAGCTGTTGAAGCTGTGAGAGAATTTGTTTCAAAAATTTTGTTAAAAAAACAATTTTTTGTGATGCTTGGCGGTGAACATACAATAAGCCTTGGCGCTATTAAATCTATGCCAGAAAGTGTAAAAATAATTTCTTTTGATGCACATTATGACTTGAAAGAGGTGTGGGAAGGTTCTCAGTTGACACATAACACGTGGCTGAGACGAGCGTCAGAGATTGTTGGCAATGATAGAATTTGTTTAATTGGTGTTAGGACTGGAGATGAATTTGAGTTTGAATACGCAAAGAATATTTTGGTTAATCCTACAATAGAACAACTGCAAAACTTTGTTAAAGGTAAATATGTTTACGTTAGTATTGATATGGATATTTTTGACCCCTCTGTAGCTCCTGGTGTTGGGACACCTGAACCCGATGGTTTCAGTTATAGACAAGTTTTAAATGGATTGAAAATGGTAAATGAAAACGCAAACAGAGTTATAGGAATGGATGTGGTTGAAGCACGGCCGATGAAAGATGATACAAGAACAGAGATAATAGCATCGAAACTGATTTTCAAATCATTAATATGGAATTCTCAGAAATAATTGTATATGATTTAAATTTATCTAATAGCCTATTGCTTTATTGGGCAGGGGTCGGATAGCATGGTCAATTCCGCTGGCTTGAGGTGTCAGTCCCTTAGTGGGTTCGAGAGTTCGAATCTCTCCCCCTGCAATAAAGCTGTTCCTCAAGAAATTAGTTTAGAAAGAAAATCTATAAAATATGAAATTATTTGTCAAAAAATTTCTTCATCTTTTCCCAATAATGCTCAAACCAACCATCATAAATTGCTTTGTACTCGTTTTCTGGTACATCCGTTTGCGTGAATTTAAGTTTAGTTCCATCTTTTACTTTTTCTAATTCAAATGTTGCTATTGAATAATGTTCTTTTGGCCAATCAGCACCGCGCCATTTTTGAACAATTCTTTTATCTTTAACAAGTTTTACATTTATTCCCTCAATCCAGCCGTCGTAAGCAGTGAGCTTCCCTCCTACTTTAGTGCTGATCTTGGCTTCGGCTTCTGTAAATTTTGAATGTTTTTTAGAACTCATCAATGCATCATATACTTCATGAGGAGATGCCTTAAGGATCACAGTCTGTCGAATAATTTTTGTTTTCATTTAAACCCAAGCTGCTAACATCATCCCTGTTAGAACAAGGTATAGTAATTGGTAACCATTGAAGATCAGATATAGCTTTAACGGCTTTTTTTCAAACAACACTGAGGCTGATGTAGAAGTTGCAACAAAGCCCAACCAAACAAGAAAACCTGTCATAGCGCCTTGAGTATACGTAGTTGCTCCGGCATATTTAACGAACATTGCAAGAACATAAGATGTCACTAAAGCTGCAACTAGACCCCATGCATATGATTTTCCTACCTTTTTTTCATTTCCTCCATTTCTTTCTTATTAGTCTTCATTTCTTTCATCCATGAGCTTCCGAAAAGCATGGGGGAATACCACAAAGCGCCTAATACCATATTTAGAACAGCTGCACCAAGAACAGCTAAAAGATTAACATCAAATAACATTGGGATGATTTTTCACCTATTAATTATACTGCTAAAAGGTATTTATTAAATTTCTACTAGTACATCATTTCCTTCTATTTTGACTTTGAATGTCTTCTGTTGTACGGGCATTGTCATTCCTTGACCTGTTGTGACGTCATACATCCAGCCGTGCCAGGGACAGGATACTATGTTGCCATCCAAAAAACCTTCGCCTAATGGACCACCCTGGTGCTTGCAGACATTATCAATCGCGTAGAATTTCCCGTTAATATTGAATAGTGCGATAGCTGTGCCATTTGCAAATACAGTTTTACCATCACCGGGGTTTAGATCTGAAGTTTCTGCAACTTTTATTAGAGCCAAAGTATCACCAATTAAGTTTTAAATTGCATTAATTATTATAGTACATATTTAAAAATTGTTAATTATGTCCCGGATAGCGTAACCTGGCAGCGCAGAGGCCTGTGGATAAAGCAGGTAGCCTCATGTCGGGGTTCAAATCCCCGTCTGGGACCTCCTTCTTAGAATCACATATCCCTGCATTTGATTAAAACCTAAGACAAGCTTTTGCTTTTCTTCCACTTTTTCAATTTGACATATTCTTTCGGAATTGTGATAAAATTATTTTTCTATAAGAATAATTTTACTTGGATGGTATGACATCCGTGAAGATCATACAAAACTTTCTTTTTGCTATAACAAGAGTTTTCTCACCATCTTTTGTCAACTGATATGCAATAGTTTTTCCAACCTTTTTTTCTCTAATAAGCTTTGATTCTTTTAACATTTTAAGAGCAGGGTATATAGTTCCAGGACTGGGTTTAGACCCCTTTCTCTTCCCGATTTCTTCTGCTATTTCTTGACCATGCATTGATTTTTTAGACAATAAAAAAAGTATCAGGAATGAAAGCATCCCTCTCATGTCACAGCAATATTCATAAGAAACTTTTCTCATATTTTATATTGGATGACCGATATATTTAAATATATGTTGCTACAATATATCGTATACCCGATATCATAGGGTTATTTAATGGAGGTGTTATAATGAGAGAATATGGGTGTTGCGAACCAAGATTTTTCCTGACAAAAGAAGAAAAGGTAGAAATGCTCAAGGAATATAAGGACTCGCTTGAGAAAGAAATTCAAGGAGTTGCAGAAAGAATAAAAGAATTACAAAAGAATAACTAAGATGCATTTTTGTTTGTTTTTAAGATTTTTTAGCTTATAGGAGATTTTTATGGGTAAATGGGAAAAATTAGCAGATGAAAAAAGAGTCGATAATACAGTTGAATCACTGAGATCAAATGGTTTAGAAGTTTTTGTTGTAGATAACGGTGAGGAAGCAAGAAAGAAGGTGTTAGAACTTCTTCCTTTGGGTGCAGAAGTAATGACTGCTACTTCTATAACTATTGATACAATTGGCGTTTCTAGAGAAATATTGGAATCTGGAAAATACGATTCAGTTCGTAATAAGCTTGATTCTATGGATAGAAAAACGCAAGGTGCGGAGATGAAAAAATTAGGTGCTACTCCGCAGTATATTTTAGGAAGTGTTCATGCTGTTACTGAAGATGGAAAGGTTTTGGTTGCATCAGCTTCAGGCAGTCAGTTACCAGCATATTCTTATGGCTCGAACAAAGTAATTTGGGTTGTGGGGACTCAAAAAATTGTTAAAAATATGGAAGAGTGTATGAAGCGCATATATGAACATAGTCTACCACTAGAAAGTGAGAGGGCTAGAAAGGTTTATGGAATAGCAGGAAGCTCTGTTAATAAATTATTCATTTTAAATAAAGAATCACAGCCTGGGAGGATAACGATGATTCTTGTTAAAGAAAGGTTGGGATTTTAAATCTATTTAGAAGCATCTTATCTTTGAAGAATCTTTTCAAGTACAGTTTTTGGCGATCTTCCCTTTCGAGCCTCATTCATCGCCATCAATAAACCGACATGCAAAGTTAAAACATCAGATATATCTTTAATTGCTGCTTCTCCATCAACTTTCAGCAGTCTCCCTCTTTTTATATATTCATCCACAACTGGTAATGCTTTATTGAATTCTTGTAATCTTCGCTCCACTGTTGTAGGATCATCATCTTTTCTGACATAAAGTGCTGCACCATCTATGTCACATTTACCGTTTTCTTTGGGAGGACGGTTTATTTGGTGATATATATGACTGCCATCTGTTGAACATGTCAATCTACCCATTCTTTTTTCCCTAATTGTTTTTTCAGATACGTCCAGCTCCATTGCTAACGTAATAGGATGTCTAGTTTCAATATATTCTAATTGCGGAAGAGTTCTTGGAAAACCGTCTAACAACAGTTTATAACCCCATAAACCATACTGATTCATGCCCAATTCGAATATATCAATTATTATTTCATCTGGAACTAATTCGCCCCTGTTATTGTAATCTGCAACTTGCTTTCCTAAAGGTGTACCGTTTTTTATTTCAGCTCTAACCCAGTCACCTGTTGAAACATGTCTAAAACCAAAAATTTCAGTTAAAATTTCTGATTGAGTTCCTT
Source organism: uncultured archaeon (assembly GCA_964373575.1). GTDB lineage: Archaea > Aenigmatarchaeota > Aenigmatarchaeia > CG10238-14 > CG10238-14 > CAYJVB01. The sequence goes on from CAYJVB010000021.1 coordinate 5,041, forward strand.
TACCCGACAAAGGTCTTCCAATAGGTAAAAAATAAGGTTCCCCTGATGCTGGAAAAACTGGTCTTGTATACATAGTTTTTACAAGATTCGTATTATACATAGACAAACTAATTTGTTAAAAGATTTAAATACGATTCTTTTCTATAAAATAGGAAATTTAAGAAAAAAGTCCTGGAAAGTCTCTTTTATAATCAGCTATCACCCCTTTTGCATAACTTATCATTGACCCTAATATTATTGTATTTTCGTAGTATCCGTCAGCTATATCGTTATAATATCTATCTAAGAAATCAATTGCGCAATTGGTTCTTTCTCTACTGTTTAACCCTTCTATCTGTCTAGCCAGTTTCACTAGGTATTGTAATTTTTGTTGATCTACATTGTTTGGCATGTTTTTACCTGATTTTAAATTTATTTTAAGTAGTATAACGTATTAAGTTTAGTCCATTCAAATTCGAGTTTCAAAAAAGTTTTAAATACTCAAATCTAATCTAATTTTGATATCATGGCCTTAGTATCTCTAGCTAATCTGTTCAGTGACTTTTTAACCAGTGTTCTAAAAACGGCACCATCATTAGTTGGGGCATTTTTACTTCTTCTAATCGGCTGGATATTAGGAAGAATAGCTGAGAGGTTGGTTTTAGAACTATTGAAAAGATTCCGCACAGACAACTATTTCAAAATAGGTAAGAACGTCAGGATAAGCGAGATTATATCGTTGCTAACTTCATGGATTATTTATTTGGTATTCATAAGCGCCGCAGTTGACTACTTGAGGATATTAACACTTACGCTGTTTTTCAGTAACATTGTTAGCTTTTTGTCTAGATTATTAAGTGGCACTGTTATATTATTGGTTGGTTATACTGTTGCTAGCTATGTACAAAAACAGGTTGAGGAAATTAAGACTGGCTATTCAGAAGTTCTCGGTCAAGTAATATTCTTTTTCTCTCTAATTATAACGATATCAATGGCTTTTCAAGTTGTCGGTATTCCAACTGATTTGTTAAATGGAATTATTTTGCTTTTGGTCGGAGGTATAGCTCTTGGTATGGCAATTGCTCTTGGTTTAGGACTTAAAGATTCTGTGGGTAAATTGGCAAAGAAGCATTTAGAATAAGCCTTGGTTTTTGTTACTAAACTCCTCTCTGGAATCTTTATTTCTACAATTTCGGAATAATTAGTTATGCTAAAGATAGTTATCAAAACATCTAGGTTAGCATTCGTCAGCGTTTATGCTTTTTGTATTATACTAACACTTCTTTTTTTCTTTTTTGAATTTCACAAAATCTCTATATATCTCAATTTAGTTTTTCTGTTTGTAATGCTTTCAATAGCTACATATCCAGAATATTTTGTATTTTATTACACTTTCATGATTGACAGAGATAGAATAATTCAGATAAGCGGGTTTCTAGACAAAAAGAAAATTGTAGTTCCTATAACATCTGTTGCGCACGTCACCCTCAACAAAACTTTCTTAGGAAGAATTTTCAATTATGGTGATGTTTTTGTTGCCGCATTCGCTGACACAAAAGTTATTATACGGGGTGTAAAAAGACCTGATGAATTAGTATCGAGAATTGAAACAATGATGGAAAAATACAGATATAAGACAGATGAAACTGAAATGATGAAAAAATAACAGAACTTTTGGCTGGAACTGAAATGAAACAAAAAAGAAAATTAGAATTTGATAATTGGGATTATTGAGTTTATTTTTTTCTCACTTTTATATTCACCTACCAATCTTGTTCAAATTCTTCAGTCTCTTCTTCACTATCCCAATCGTCAGTATCCCAATCATTTTCTTCGTCATCTTCCCATTTCAACATTTGTTCACCTCGATTTGGTGCAATATTTGCTTATTATTGTAGTAAGCAACAAGTATTTAAAGTTTTATATGATGCATTAGTAATGGAATTTTAATTCCAGCTAAATAGGAAGATGTATTATAACTTGAAAATTAAATTAATGATGTGATAATATGGTAACAGAACAAGAAGTAATTGAAACTTTGAAAGAGTGTTATGATCCAGAGATACCCATCAACATTGTAGACTTGGGCCTAGTTTATGAAACTAAAATAAAGCAAGACAAAGTTTATGTAAAGATGACTCTGACATCACCATTCTGCCCTATGAGCTCTTTCATACAATCTGATATTAAAAACAAACTTGAAAACCTTGATGGTGTAAATGAGGCTGAAGTTGAAATTGTATGGGAACCTCCGTGGACCCCTGACAAAGTTAGTGACGCAGCTAAAGCACAACTGGGACTTTAATTATCGCTAGCTTACAATAATTAAATCAACCAGTTTTTCTGATTAATAATAAACTGGAACGCTTGGTAATACTGTTCTGACTTCCTCTTTCAATTCTAGTGGAGCTATTTTTATTTTTTTCACTGAGTCACAGCCCCTACAAACGAAAGTACCTACACGACCTTCTCTTGTTCTCAACACCATTATATTCTCGCATTTGTTACAAAATGCCAGCACATTAATCACCCTTTTGTTTTTTTACAAAAACGAAGAATTACAAATCAAACACGTTTTCTTAAAAATGTACAGTTAAATTATAAAGGTCATCTCAAAAAGGAGAATCATCCCAAATTAGCAGATTGAGTCCTTTTGATTATTATTTAATGTGGAATATACAGTAAATACGTGACAGAATTCAAAAACTGAGTTGAAGTTTTGCATACTCATTTATATTCCACTTATATTATAATGGTATGTTAACTATATAAATTTCTCTAAAAAAAATTTCATAACACTGTTATTATTTTTCTGAAAAGAAGACAAACAAAGGCTTAACCACTAAAAAATTTTTATTAATGCTTATTCAATTCTTGTTACTCAGCTTTGGTGAAACAATAGGCATTTAAATATTAATAGAAACAATTCTTAGTTAGGTGCTACAAATGCACGGTGGATACCAAAACTCATAAGTTGATTTCCAGTGTTTATTTAGCGTGTCCACTACATTTTTCTCAGTTCCTTTTGGTGATTTAAATGAAGTACACTGACGTATCCCAAATTTTGGCTGGCGAATCCCAACCGGAAGTTGTAATTCATGGATGGTTACATCATAAAAGGTCAAGCGGTGGCATACAATTTCTGTTAGTAAGAGATGGAACTGGCTTCGTTCAGGCAACTGTTAGAAAGGAAAAATTTGATCCAAAGATATTTGAGACTATTGAAAAGGCAACTTTAGAGTCTACAGTAGAGATTCATGGTCAAGTTAAGAGGGATGAAAGGGCTCCGGGTGGTTATGAATTACTGGTCAGCGATGTAAAAATTTTGTTCAAAGCAGAGGAAGATTTTCCCATAAGTAAAAAACATCATGGACCGGATTTTCTTTTAGATCAGAGGCACTTTTGGGTTAGAAGCCACAAAATGTTCAAGATAATGAAGATCAGGGCAGAGTTATTGCGAGCAGCGAGAGAGTGGTTGGAGAAGGAGGGTTTCACGGAAATCCATGTTCCAGTCATCGTTGGAGCTGCTGTGGAAGGTGGTTCAACATTATTTGAACTTAAATACTTTGATAAGTTGGCTTACTTAACTCAAAGCTGGCAGCTATATGCTGAGGCTGTTGTTACATCACTAGGAAAAATATATACCATTGCCCCGTCATTCAGGGCGGAGAAATCAAAAACAAGGAGACATTTGACGGAATATTGGCACCTTGAATTAGAGATACCATTTGGTGGTTTAGAAGATATAATGAAGATTGAGGAAGAAATGATTACTTACATGGCTCATGCTGCTGCGAAAAAGTATCCTGAAGAATTGCAAAGTTTGGGCAGAGATCCAAAGGATTTGCTGAAGATAATGCCGCCATTTAAAAGAATAACTTACGACGAGGCTATAAAGATTTTACAGAAAGATGGAGTTAAATTACAATGGGGAGATGATATTGATTGGAGGCATGAAAAAGTTCTAACATCCCATTTTGATCAACCATTTTTCTTGTCACATTTTCCTGCTGGCATTAAAGCATTTTATCACAAACCTGATCCTTCTAGAAGGGAGGTTACATTGTCTGCTGATATGCTTGCGCCGGAGGGTTATGGAGAGGTTATTGGCGGTGGACAAAGAATACATGATTATGATGAATTGATGCAGAGGATTAAAGAAGAGAAATTAGATTCTTCGTCTTACCAATGGTATTTGGATTTGAGAAAATATGGGACGATGCCGCATGCAGGATTTGGAATGGGCGTGGAAAGGGTTGTTAGATGGATATGCAAGTTGACACATATAAGGGATGCTATCTTATTCCCAAGATTATTGAATAGGGTTTACCCATAGTAAGTTAATAGAATAAATATTCGAATGATATTTTATGTTAAGCCCTCGTGAAGCTCCCGTATTTATAGGGAAGAGCTCAGTGGTAGAGCAGTTGATTAGCTAATAGCTAAGCTGAAGCTGTTAACCAAAAGGTCGAGAGTTCGAATCTCTCCGGGGGCGCTTAATTTTTATTCTGTCAAGTCTTACAAAAAAACAAATATTTAATCTTAATTTCCTCTTCAGTATTATGTATTATGTTGGCAGTATTTATTCACAAGAACTTGTTAGAACATCTACTGGATTTCCTTTTATTTTATACACTTTTACTAACGCGATTACAGATGGCGTATATACTCCTGAATATCCACCAGAGAAATTTCTTTTAGATATTGCTGATCAACACCCAGATATTATAGCTCCACCAAGATTATACTGTATAGCTTATGCGTGGAATGCGTCATACGATGGTCAACCAGTTAAGGCAATGGATGTGTTTGGTTACGAGTTTGATGTTGATTGGAAAAAATGCAATCCTGATATAGATATAAGAACTTACCGTGGATTAGGTAATGATATAATTGTGCCAGATAGCAGTGTTCTTAGTTGTGGAACTGCACAAATAATAAATGGTATAGAAGAAGTATATAGGAGAAGAACAGGGGACTTAGAACATTATCTCAGATGGCGGCCTGAATTAGGTGAATTACTTCTATTAAGAGAATAACTGTAGTTATTAGTTGCAGTTTTCGAAGGATACCAAATAAAAAGGTTTATATTATAGGAGTTAAAAATATAATTTGTATGGTTAATAAAGAAACTATTTATGCTACACTTATAAATTTCGTAGGCATAATTTTGATGTTTGTATCAATATCTTTCTTCCGATAATCTTTGTGATAATATTTCCACTGGTTTGTTATTTTATCACTTATCGCTATTTCAAAGAAAAATTTTGGAAAGCATTTGCATTTAGTATTGTTTTGATGATAATTCTCTTTATAGCGAGCATTGTTGTGTTTATACACACTCCTTTAGGTACAAGTTTTATTAAGGCTAAATATGGTGTTTAAAAGTGGAAGATGAATCAAGGAAAAAAGAAGTTAAACAAATCGTTTATTTATTGGTTTTTGTTTGGATTTTGAACATTGTTATTTGGGGATATTTGTTTTATTCTGGAACTATTTCTTTTCAAATTACTTCTATAATTGGTTTATTACCTTTATTTTTGATACCTTTGATTATAGTAGGTTTATGGTCATTTAAAAAGTGGGGATTAATATTAGGATATATCCTTTCAGTAATTGTTTTAATAAATTCAATAACCTCAGTTAACATAATTGGAATAATAGTATGGGGAATTGTATTTTACTATTTATATAAATCTAGGAATATTTTTTCTTAACTTTTCGGACGCCCTACCCTGACGATTGAATTTTATTTCGACTCCCTAATCCAAAAACAATTTCATAATAAACCAGACTTATGAAAATGAAAATCAAGAAATGGTGTTGTGTTAAAAAGAAATATATCTTTAGGATTAATCCATTTGAAGTCCATTAATTCTTTTTTGTTCAGTTTTAGTTTGTCGATCGTGATAACATATAATTTGACTTTCCAATAACTATTATCTAATTTTCTTTTATATGGGGAGATTGCCTTGATAACTTTAGTAACATTAGCACCTAGCTCTTCTTTTATTTCTCGCTTTAAGCATTCTTCGAATGTTTCATTTGCTTTTATGTGACCCCCAGGTATTGACCATAGACTAGAATATATTTCTACATTTGGAGCGCGTTTGACGATCAAAACTTTATTTTGTTTATTAACAATTATCGCATGAAAAACAGTATGGATTTCCATAATAATATTATTAGCTTCATCAATTTAACTAAGAGATTTGTAATAGAATAATGTCGTTCTCCCCTAGCGATTTCTCCGAATTGCTTCGTAATTCTCGATTTTTTCTTTCAGAAAAAAGGACTTAACAACGCTTATACGGTTTCGCCTTCGTTCTGCCGCTCAGCTCCACCCAAATTTTTCCTCACAAAAAAACTGCGTATAAGCGCATACGTTATACAAAACCACTACTAAATAACATAATTGTTAGTATTTTTTATTTCTAGAGTAATTAGTATTATTGGATCCGTGCGGAAACTGGATATCCGGCGAGGCTTCGGTCAAGAAGGGAGATACCTCGAGTTGGGGGTTCAAATCCCTCCGGGTCCAAAATATTGGAAATTAGTGGTTGATGTATATGTATGCAGTTCAGATAAAGGAAAATGGAAAACTCATCTGGGAAAAAACTGAAGATCCAATATTGAAAAATGGGGAGGCTTTAATAGAAGTTAAAGCAGTTGGAGTAAATAGAGCCGATATTCTTCAAAGAAAAGGGCTTTATCCGCCACCCAAAGGGGCTTCTGAAATTTTAGGATTAGAATTATCTGGTAGAATATTAGAATTGAAAGGGAATTCAAAATGGCAAATAGATGATAATATTATGATATTAGTTGGTGGAGGCGCATATGCTACTAAAGCTGCAGTGCCTATTGATATGCTTCTTCCTGTACCTTCTACATATGGCTATGAAGAGGCCGCAGCAATTCCAGAATCACTATATACTTCCTATTTGAACTTAATAATAGAAGGTGAATTAAAAAAGAATGAAACCGTTTTAATACATTCAGCTGCTGGTGGCATTGGTTCTACTGCTATTCAGCTAGCAAAATCAACTGGTGCAAAAGTTGTTGCAACTTGTGGGTCTGAAGAAAAAATAAAATTTTGCAGATCGCTTGGTGCTGATTTTGTAGTAAATTACAAAGAAGCTGATTTTGAGAATAATTTAAAAGAGATACAACCTGAAGGATTTGATTTAATTTTTGATACAGTTGGAAGTAATGAATATGCTAAGATGCATGTCAATTTGCTAAAACCCAATGGAAGATGGATTTTAATTGGTTTATTAGGAGGAATAAAAGCTGAAATAAATTTTGCAGATTTGCTGAGAAAAAATATTCTCTTAAAAGGCTCAACACTCAGAAATAAACCTTTAGCCTTTAAAATTAATTTGACAAACCATATTGCTAAAACTTTTTTACCTCTATATGAATTAGGGAAAATGAAATCAGTAATCAGCAAAGTTTTTCCAATACAAGAAGCTGAAGCAGCTCATCAATACATGCTTGAAAATAAGGTTAAAGGGAAAATCGTATTGAAGGCTTGAATTTTTTATTACCTATAGTTATTAGTTCTTCGACCAAAACGTGATCTCTGAGACCCTTTTCTAAAACCCATTCTGTTGGATGAATAATCCCTATTTCTGTCATGGAAATTTCCACGGAATCTATTATTTGATTCTCTAAAGTATTTACTGAATGGTATTGTTCTAAAATCGGAAACTTGCATTTTTTTCACTTCATAAGAAAACCTATTTACTATTCTTCTGAAAGTGTCATGGTCATCTCTGCTAAGAAGTGATATTGCTTTTCCTGTTTTTCCGGCTCTAGCTGTTCTCCCTATTCTATTCACATAGTCTTCTATGTTTTTTGGAATATTGTAGTTGAATATATGAGTAACATTCTTTATGTCAAGTCCTCTAGCAGCAACGTCTGATGCTACAAGTATGTGTATTCTTCCTTTATGAAAACTATCGATAACTTGTTCTCTTTTATTTTGTGACAAGCCACCATGCAACACATCTGCATTCACACCATTCCTTTGAAGATTAAATGCCACTGCATCTGCATCTCTTCTTGAATTGCAGAAAATAATAGCTCGCTCAGACTTCTCTTCATTTATCAAGTGAACTAGTAGTGAAAACTTCCTTTCGTGGTCTATATCGCAATAATACTGTTCGAGAATATCGTCTCTAACCGTAGTTTCTGTTTTGACTCTTTTTGCATTTTTTGTTAATCTATTCTTTATTCTTAACAAGCCTTCTGGCATTGTTGCACTGAACAGCAAGGTTTGCCTTTCTTTTGGTATATTTCTTTCAATTGCTTCTATATCATCTATGAATCCCATATCCAGCATCTTGTCTGCTTCATCAAGAATGAACATTCTTATGTTATTCGTGTTAATTGTGCCACGTTTCATATGATCCAACATTCTTCCTGGGGTTCCGACGACGATTTCGGATTTTTTTAGGCCTGTAATCTGCGATTCAATAGGAACGCCTCCGTAGACTGTTTGTACTGACAGTCCTTTGAAACGTGAGAATCTTGTCAATTCGCTAGCAATCTGCAATGCCAACTCCCTTGTTGGAACTAAAACCATTGCTTGTAACTTATTACCTTTAATGGTTTTCTCGACCAACGGAATACCAAAAGCTGCTGTCTTGCCAGAGCCTGTTTCGGATTGGCCGATGACGTCATGACCCTCCTTAATCAATGGTATAGTCTCTAATTGTATTCTTGTTGGCTTTTCATAGCCTAAATCGTTTAATGAGCCTAATACGCTCTTTTCAATATTCATATCTTCAAATTTCATTTTATAACCTCCTTTTCAAGTCACAAAAGTAATAGAATTAGTGTCATAGACTAACGCTATTTGTCACTCACTTCGTACTTTTTAATCTGAAATAGATGGATTGGGGAGTATTTAAAGCTTCCTTTCATGTAAAGTAAACAGGTATCGTTGCTTAATTACCCAATTTAGTTGAACAGAAAGTATAATATCGGACT
>CAYJVB010000022.1:0-12391 GCA_964373575.1 uncultured archaeon
GTCCGATATTATACTTTCTGTTCAACTAAATTGGGTAATTAAGCAACGATACCTAGGAGGAGCTGGATCAGTCTTTTTTGATGATGCTGTTTATGGTGATATAAATTGTGATGGTAAACTAGAATTAATTACCAGCTTTTCAGTTCAAAGCCAATTAGATACGGCAATGGGTAACACTTATTTGTTTGCATTGAATCCAGCAAGTTATGATGAGATTGCAATATATCAACTAATTTTTGCTGGTGGCTCGCGAATATATTTGAAAGATTTAAACGGAAACGAAAGACCAGAGATACTTGTATTAGGGGAAATGAGAGATGGCGGGAATCACCCTGGTGCAAGAATCGATGTGTTCGAATATTCTGGTAGTACGTTAAAATGGTTGGACCTTGGTGCTAAAAATGCCGCAGGAAATTCTTCGCCACTTGTTGTGAATATAAGTCTTGACATAGCAGATCTCACAGGTGATGGAGTAGCTGATCTTAGGGCAGAAGAAGCCATATATGGACCAGAAGATCCATTGTGCTGTCCAGGTAGAATTGATACATATATACTTAGATGGGATGGAAGAAGCTTTGTAAAAGATACATTTACTTTAACGACACAGTTAACTGATGCAAAAGAATATTTGCATAGTGTTGGCGAGGAACAGGTTCTAGATATATTGTTCGATGAATCGGTTGAGCCCCCTGAAAGAATAAGAAAACTAAAAGGATTTACAGGAATAGATGATGATCAATTTATTGGATTGTTAACTCATGCTGCTCTGGAGGATGAATATTTTGTTGATCCAGGGGATCTAAGAGATGGTAGTGCTGAACTTGTGCCATATAGAGAAATTGAGAATGGAATATTACAAAACGTTAGAGAAGAGTATTTTGAAGGAAAGGAGCCAAATCCATTATTGAGAGCTGGTATTGGCGCTCTTACTGCTTATAATGGAATTTCATTAACCAAAGAAGAGAAAGATGTAGCTGCTTTAGCAACAGCTGTGTACGGAAGACGGCTTCTTGCTAGCACTTTAGGTGAACCTTTAGTTGACAGAGATGGTAGAGAATTGTATCCAATTGGCGAGGCATCAGGTCAAAGAATATATTTACCGACATTACTTCCAGATGAATCCGCAGCACTTTTAAATTTTTATAATACAGCACAACAAAATCCAGGTAATTCTCAAGCATTAGCGATAAATTTTCTTCAACAACATATGGGAGTGAGTATTACTGATTTGAAATCTTTTTCAGGCGTTGACCCTAATAGCGGTATTGACATGGAACGAGTAGATAATTTTGTTAATGGGATGGAACGATTGGGAGCAGATATAGATTTAGGTCGAACTTTTAGGACAGTGGATATAGACGTTGGCGGTTTTGATAATAAATTTAAAGAATTTACAAGTGATCTCTTTGATAACTAATTACTTGTGCGTGAAATAGAAAATTAATGTAGGTTTTATTTGGTCAACTCTACAGAAACCAAACCTAACAAATTGTATTATATCATCTACCTTTAGCTTTGCAACTTCCGGTTCTACAATACCATTTATCACTTTTCCATCGTTCATAACAATACTTATCGGAACATTTTTCTCTGAAATCCACTGTATCTTTGAAGTATCGCTAGTAACATCTTGACTTACATATTTAGCTTCTTCAGCTAGCATTACATTGAATAATCCAATCAGTCTAGTTTTCATGCCGCTAAATTTTTCCAAATCTTTTTTTTCGATGAAAATTTTGTTGGCGTTGACTGGTACTCTTCTTTTTCCCCTATCTGGAAATTCTGGATGCAAAGGCTCTTCCACAAAGGAAATAGAAGGCGACGATTCTATTTTTATTTGAACGGGTTCTGTGATCATAAAGTATCGGTTTGCCAGTGGATCGATGACACTTCTGTTATAGCTTTCAAGTGCGTCCCATGTCAATGTTGATTCTGATTTCGAGATACCGGTTGACAATAAGAATTTTTTAATGCCATTAGGATTAAATCCTCTTCGTTTTAGTGCTATTAATGTCGTTAAGCGAGGATCATCCCATCCTAGCAATTCTTTTTTCTCAATCATTTCTCTTATTATTCTTCCTGATGATGGAACGCCTTCTAGATTGAATCGGGCAATTTCCATTATATATGGTGATTTAGTTCCTAATGATTTTTGGATAAACTGCTGCAATTCAGTTCTCATTTCAAATTCTTTTGATCTTATTCTGTGTGTTATACTTTCCCAACCATCCATTAGTGATGTTCCAAAATCATACACCGGCCAAACTCTATACTTTGATTTTGTCCTAGGGTGTTGATGTTCTATAATTCTCATGATTGTCGGATCACGAAGATTTGGATTTTGATGTTCCATTGAAATTTTCAGCCTGACTGATACTTCTCCTTCTTTTAATTTCTCAATCATTTCTTTCCAAAGTTCTAAGTTTTGTTTTACAGACTGATCTCGATGTTCACAGCTCTTCATTTCAAATCTGAGTTTTTTGGTCGTTTCTTGTTTGCATTTGCAAATGTAGGCTTTATTTTCTTTGAGAAGCTTTTCAGTTGCCTCGTAATATTTTGGAATATGATCTGAGATATAGTCAACTTTTTCCCATTTAATGCCAAGCCATTTCAAACTTTCCATAAAGGCAGTATAGAATTCGTCTTTTGCCAATTCAGGATTTGTATCCTCGAATCTAAGAATAAATTTTCCTTTGTATTTTTTTGCATAAAGGTAATTGATCAAAGCAGATTTGGCATGACCTATGTGAGGGTATTTACTCGGTTCTGGAACGAAAGCTGTTATAACTTTCCCTTTCTTTGCATTTAACAGTTCTGGTAACTCGTCTTTTGGCTTTTCATCCCTTTTCTTTGCTTTAACACCAAATTTTTTGTATTTTGCTTGTTGTTTTTCTGTATCCCACGAATTAACTTCATCTACTGTCTTCTTGATTTCTTTGGCAATTTGTTTGATTTTGTTTTTAAGAGAAGGCTTTTCAGAGATAATTCTACCTAATACTGCCTGAATATTTGATCTTCCACCATATTCTAAGGCATTTGCCAAGGCATACTTCAATATTAGCTTTTTCATCCACTCACTAGATTCTCTTTTTCGAAATAACTTCTTAAGAATTGCGCGAAGGACTTATTTTTTAACATTGCTCTAATTTCTTTTTGTTCTAGGATTTTGAAGCCTTTCGATATATGAGAGGCAATGTAATTTGGGATACCTTTTGCGACTAAGATTTTTTCCTTTCCGTTTAACGTGCCGATTAACTTTTCTTTGGCCATAACCCATTTTCTTTTGGTTTCAACAACCCAGAAATTTTCATCTATGAAAGGACCTGTTATAGCATCGTGTTTGTGTTTTTTAGCGAAACTAACAGCATTTTTCTCATCAAAAACCCAAGGGCCAGTAACTTTATCAATTTCTGGTAAACATGCAACTTGCATTTCCAATAGAATAACAGCTAAATTCTTTTCATCAGTCCAACTTTCGCTTCTTAATGTTACAAATTCGTATTCTTTTAGGATGCTTTCTAATCTTTTGTTAGTTTTTCTAAGCTGTGGCCATAATATGTCTGGAACAACTTTTGGCGGCTTGAAAGTTACTGCTATCAAATTGGTTATTCTTGATTTCATTGTTTTATCAAATTCTTTTGTTGATAATGGTTTCGGTATTTTTTGTGTAAAGAAATTTTCATTCGGTTTTCTTAAAAATTCATTTGCTGATTTCTTGAACTTATAAAATGCAGAAGGTGAAACTGGAGATGCAACATTTCTTTCTTTGTCAACAGGATCGATAACTATGAAAATTTCTTTTTTGAATTTGTTTTTTAAATGTTTGTATTCTTCTTTACTCCAGTAGTTTTGGATATCAATTATGTAATGAGGCTTCCATTGTGATGTTGCTTTTAAGATGTTGATGAAATTTCCATATTTGATTACAAGAAGTTCGCATAAGTAGCCTGAGAGGCCTTCTGTTTTTGTGTCGGCGCCGTAAATTCCATTTGTTTTTAGGAGTTGTTTCAATAATCTGACATCATCTGTTGAATTACGAGGAAGGTTTTTGTTAAGATATTCCATATGAAGTGGCGTTCTGTCGACTGCTGAAATTATTTTTTCTCCTGGTTGAATTGCGTAACAAGGAACCACGTCGATTTCTATTCCTTTGACTGTACCATGAATGTAAGGGTGTTGGGCATATTCTATTATCCACTTACCGCCTAGCTTTGTGATTACTGACTTTCCAATTTTCAAACCCAATTCTTCCAGCTGTTTGCCTGAAATTGATTTAGGAAATATAACAAAAATATCGAACTCGTTTTTTTCTAATAACCATGTATCTCTTGGAAGGGAGCCTGCAATTATGGCTGTGGCGTTATATTTTTTCGCTTCTTTGTTGGCTAATTGCAACGTCTCTTGGCTTAATTTTTGTAATTTCTTTGTCGCTTCATTAGAAGGTTTGATTTTTTTTAAAACATATTGTAGAACTTTGCTATGTGTATTAGACATAATTAATATTTTTTCTTCGAAATTATTAAAAGAATCAAATACGGCTTCAATTAGGTGATAACTAATTAGGATAGCTCAAGTTCAGTAAGTACACTTATTCATTTTCAAGAACGATAAATATTCAAGTAAATTTGATCTCCTTCGACATATACGGGCCATCTTTATGGTATCCGATCTTCCTATAATATTCCCTCGTCCCTACAGCACTAATAACAACAACCTTATTCCTGCCGAATTCTTCAACAGCTATCCTTTCAGCTTCTGACATTAGTTTCTTACCAAGGCCCCTGTGTTGCCACTGATATTCTTCAGGATTTACGTCAATAGGTACTGAGAACCCCATAACTCGCAGTTCTCTAACTAAAGCTGATTTACTATTTATTTCAGGTCTATGACTTTCATTAGAAATTCTCAATCTAAGGAAGCCTAAAATCATGTCGTTTTTAGTGTCTTCAAAGCTGAGGAAAATTTCATCTCCATCCGCAGCCTCGTAATCTACCCTGCAGAGCTTAATGTCTTTCGGATTAATTTTCATGTTACTTTTTAGTTTGAATCCAACCTCTCTACAGCGGATGCACTGACAATCTATTCCTAACTGTTTTGCCCTTTGTCTTACAAGTTCGCGTATGTTACTTTCTTTATAGCCAGCGGCTATTTCTGTAGAAGGCATATCCCTTCCAAGCCTTTGTATTCTGCAGTATTTTGGGATGAATTTTTTTACTTCAGCTAACAGTTCTACCAATTCTTCAATGGTGTATGGTGTAAACTTGCCTTCTTTCCACTCATTATAGAGGATTGTGTTGGGCATTACAAGGGTGGGATAAATTTTCATATAATCGGGTTTAAAGTCATGGTTTTCGAAAAGTATTTTAAACATCTCCAAATCTCTATCCAAATCTGAGCCGGGAAGGTTTGGCATTATGTGAAGGTTGATTTTGAATGCAGCATCTCTAGCTAGTTTAATAGCTTCAATAGAATCTTTTACAGTATGACCTCGATCAACAGTTTCTAAAATATCGTCATAAACTGATTGCACACCAATCTCTATTCTTGTGACACCAAAGTGAAGCATGTTGTCTACATGTGGTTTAAGGCAGTAATCGGGGCGTGTCTCGAAAGTCAGGTTGACACACCTATGCTTAGAGGTTTCATTTATTAGCTGGGCTTCTTCTAGGTTGGCAGATTCAAGGCCGTTCAAGCCGTCATAGATGCCTTTTACAAACCATTCTTGGTAATCTCTTTCTAAGGCAAGGAAAGTACCTCCTATTAGGATAACTTCTATTTTGTCTATTGGATGAGCCATAATTCTGTATTGGTTTAGTCTATCTCTTACCTGTCTAATAGGGTCGAATTGGTTTTTGATTGCTCTCTGAATAGCTGTCTCTAGCGCAGAATAGCTTCTGGGAGTGATTTTTGTAGCTGGTAAACAGTACGTGCAAGCTCCGCCACAGGGACCAGGCTTACAGGAGACGGTTATTATAGTGACGCCGGAAATAGAACGAGTAGGCTTTAAACTCATTATTTCTGAGAACTTGCTAATCTGCTCGTCTGTGGCATATTTCAAAATATCGGGGTTGGTGGGTATTCTTGCCATTTTGTATTTGTAGCTCAACTGCTTTTTGAAATGGTCTAGTTGTTTTTTGGATATTAAGAGGCCTTTATCCATGCTTTCTATGAGTTCTCTACTATATTCTTCTTCTAAGTATTGAGATTGCATAATATTCTATTGTGTTATGGTTTCAAAAGTTTTATTTTTCGAAAGGATTGATAACTTCTATTCCAGAATTTTTCTGAAATCTTCTTCATCTGATGTAATAATTCTAAAAATACCATTTTCTCTCATTGTTTCTGCTATAATAATATCCCAGAAGAGGACAGGAAACGTTTTTAATAATTTAATAGCTTTTTAAGCTGTTAACTACTAACATGACAATTCTCTAGGATTCCATATATTTAGATATTTTCTATCAAATAGTAGTAACATTTATATACTAGTGCTACCAATAAGTAATAAGGATTTCGATGGACAGAAGAAATATGTACAGATTAAGATTTTATCAAGAAGAACTGTTTTTGACTAAAAGCAGACTTTTTAGGGCTAAAAGTGTTAAGCAACTGAAGTTTCTTCAGGATAGGATTAGTTTTCTTCAGGATAGGGTTTATGAATTGGAAAATGGAAAGAGTTTAAAGAGGTCTTGATATTGACGAATGATAATATTTTAACTCCAAACGATTTTGGCGTTTTTTGTTTTTTATATAATAAAGACGATCGCTTTAATCCAACACCCTTAATTATTGATAGTGGAGATCAGTTCAGGTCTATGTGGGATCAGACTTATGATCATAATACTGGTCCTCATAAAACAGGATATTATGGATTACCGGTTTTCAGAAAAGTTGCAAAACCTGATGAATTGAAAGGCAGTGTATCGTATTTAGTTGTGAAAGGCGGCGTACCTGTAGGAGCAGTCTATGATGGCAATATAGTAAAATCAGCAAGATTAGACCCTAAAGAAGGAGTATACCAAAGACTTCCAAATAGGTGGTTTAGAGAATACGCGGGGAGCATTAAAACTTCTACTGGTGGTTTAATTGATTCAATATATGAAATATTAGTCCCTAGGGAAGAAGAACTTATTCAAGGGATAGATATAGATGCTATTTTAAAACTTAGAGACGGAAAACCTAGATATAATGTAAGAAAAGGAATTTATGTTCCTGATGAAAACTCCTTATTTTAGTGTGGAGATGTAAAACAAAGGTAACAGTATAATTATACTATACCAATCTTCTCAATAATCTGGCAAACCTTACAAACCTCTCCAGAAGTAGGCTCACCACATTCTCTGCAATTACTAATTTTACTTTTCTTTAATCCAGTTTTAATGAATGGAACAACTTTCTCCGCACTTGCTACAATGCTATATTTAATGCCGGGTGATCTCTCTTCTAATTTATTCAAAAAATCTCTCGTCTCCATTCTCAAAGCATTTCTCTCAGCATAAGGACACTCAGCAAAATAAGCTTTGATATCGTTCAACATAGCATACAATGCAGATTCTCTTTCGGGGATCATGATCATTGGCTTTATCCTCTGCACAAAATTTTTATGGCCTTTTACAGTTGGCATTGGCCCAATTCTAGCTAGTCTTAATAAATCACCCTTTAGCATGTTCATCATAATGCTTTGAGCTTCATCATCCAAGTTGTGACCTGTTACTAGTTTGTTCGCACCAATTTTTCTTGCAGCGTTGTTAAGCAAATATCTCCTGAACACACCGCAAGTTCCACACATACTGTCAGTAGTCTCTTTAGCTAAGGCATCTATAGTCGTATGGAATTCACCTTGATAACTCACGACGTGATTTTCTATTCCTAATTTCTTGCAGAATTCTTTTATACCATCCAACATTGCATCTCTGTAGCCAGCTATGCCTTCATTGACAGTTACCGCTACTAATTCTACTTTTGGATTATTTTTGAAAATTTCGTGAAGCAAGTACAAAATATTTCCAGAATCTTTTCCACCGGAATAAGCTACAGCTATTTTGTCCCCTGGCTCGACTAGCTTATTCTTTGCGATTGTTGCCTTCACCTTTTTTTTGATGTTTTTCGTGAAGCAGGATTTGCAGTAATATCTGCCTTCGTTTATCCTGAAGTAGACAGCTTCTTTCTTACAGGTTGAACATTTGCTCATGATACCACTGCACAGATATTCCCTTCTCTATTTTCCCATATTTTTTTAATTTTAAATCCAATTGATTTTAATTCAGTTTCAAGTTCCTTTTTTGTGTACTTGTGATAAAACCTTTTATATGTTTTGCCGTAGTAATTCCAGTCAATATAAATATCACTTGAGAAACCATGTTTTATCAAATCCAATAAATACCTTAATTGCCACTTTTTCCACACTGTGATTAATGTCTTTTTGCTTGTTCTTTTGACCTCTTTTAATGAGTTTAGTCTAGACTCTTTTGTTTCTATAGTGCTAAGCGTTCGTATAAAAAGCGCCTTTGAAAATATTCTGCTTTTGAAGGGCAAACTGTTAGCATTGGCCATAACCAAATATGCGTGAAAACTCTTTTTTAACAGAAATTTTTTTGCCTCTTTAATCATTGATTTTGAGAAATCTACACCAACACATTTTAATTTTTTTTCTAGAAAAGGTATTAGATTCTTACAGTTTCCACAACCAACATCTAAAATTGTTCCTCTAGCATTTTTGGAGAATTCTGCGACCTCTATATCTGATCTAGTTCTAAAGTTGCTCCAGGAGTCAGCTATGGTATTCCAAATTTCTTTTTGATTCATTCACATCAACTAAAAAATATAGCCCCGGTCGGATTCGAATTCGCCAGGAAATCCTTTTTAGGAAGACCTTCCGACGTCAAAGGTTCCAAAGACCTCTTTAAGCATAATTTATGCTTGACCACTACACCACGGGGCTATTAAGTTTATTTTGTTTCAATAAATTGATTAAATTATCGATTATTGCTGCATGTGCCACCGATGATAATTCTACTCTTGCTCTGCCATGAGGCGCATATGATTTTCTTCTAGGATCTCCAATTACTATTTCTTTGAGTATAATTCACTCTCTTTTCATGTTTAATTTTTTTGACCACCAATTTCTTTCTTTTTCCCATTTGTTCTGATTTTTAAACCTTAACTCTATCAGTTTTTCTCATAAATTTAAGCATTATATGGTAGCTTTCTATGTCTTTTTGATTTCTCTTTCTTTTCTACTATTTGCCTTTCTATTTCATCAAGCACCTGCTCTACAACGTCTAATAATTTCCACCCAGTTTTAGATGCATAATACCGGCTGTTTGTTGTTTCTAGATGAACTTTAATCTCGTAATCTGTGTGCTTTTCTCTTTCTCTTGCTTTGTCTATTGCGATTTTGAATTCTAACAAACTGTCTTCACCGAACATCTTAGAATATTTTTTTGCCAAATTTTGTCCGATCTTTCTAACTTTGTCTAATGTTAAATTATCTACGGCATTAAAGCCTACAAGTTCCAATTCTGCTGAAATATAACCACCTAATATAATTTCGATTTGGAGATAAATAGAATTTCTAAGCTTTGTGTAAATAGTCTTGAAAACGATTGACTTTCTGTGCAAAGCTGGTGGGCGGGAGCTTTGTTATTTCAACACCATGAGTTCAAAATAAATGTCATCGCAAGGTAAAATATGCGATAAGAATCTCTCGTAGAAACGTGGGATAATATTGAATAACCAACTAAGAATATTTAAGAATTGTAGTTTAGGGTTGCATGTGAACCTCAATTGCTTCTTAAGAATTTTGAATTTTGGCAAGTTAGAATAATCCTTTTCGGATTTTCCTTCAAAATAATCAAAAGTGTCGTATGTGAAAAACGTCTTGTGGGTAAAATCTTTGAATGCATTTTCAGAAGTGAAATATGGGGTGCGTATGTGAACAATTGAATATGGTTTGCAAACCCTGTGAACTTCGTAAAGAACTTCAGTTATATTTGAAAAATGCTCTAGCACATTATCAAGCCAAACCTCTTCAATTTTGTCTTGCCATTCAACAGGTAAAATTCTGATGTCAGTTATAACATCAACAGTTTTCAGTGGTCTAACATCTACACCCAAGTAGCCATTACGTTTGTTCAATCCGCATCCCAAATCGAGACGCATGGATTTTATTTCACTACTTGACATGCTCTAATCCCTCTATCACATCCTTGCGGACATAGATTTTTTAACGATGTGACCATCTTTATATTCTAATAAGTAAATACCATCAGAACTGCAATGAAATCCAGTGATTGGTGATGTCTTGTATTTTATGATTCCAAACAAAGATATTGAAAGAGCAAACATGGCAATTAGAATTATTTTCAGTCCTAAATCCATTTAATCACCTTTCTTATTAAAATCATGTTGAGGCTTTTGCAATCTGTCTTCATGAAAAAATGTAGACAGAAAATGGAAAAATCTCTCAATTTTATCTTGAATGCGAATCACCTTAAGTTGTTCCTTCTAATTTAAAGATTTAACCTCTTTGCTTTCTATCTGATAGTTATTCAAACAAATTTCTTTAGACCTTGTGCTTTGTTTTTCTTCATAATGCTTTGTTTAATTCTTTAAGTTCTTTTCTGATTAATTTTTTTTGTTTTTCGACTTTTTACACAGAAATAAGACTTTATACACAGGGGTTAGTTTTTACACAAAGCCGAATTTCTACAAAACTTTAAATAGCAGGCAGCCTCCATTAATAGTAGGTATTGGTACCAATGGTATACTACACTTTGGAAAAAGCATTTGTCAGGTTTTCAACCTTTACTTTTGCATTACTACCTATAATTATTGCGGTGCTGATCTTCTTCATAAGGCCCTCAGAAATTATTTTCAGCTTTTTTATCCTTCTAATAGAGATATCGTTAATTTTAGGTGTCGTTGCTAATTCGAATGAACACCATTTGCATATGATAGTAACTGTATTAGGACTACTGATATCGAGTATTGAGTCATATGTTGTTGGGAGTAAGTTTGGCTTTCATAACGGAATTGTTGCATTTTTAATTTATCAATGGGTATGGCAGTCAATGTATCAGGCTGGATTGGATATATCTGTTGATAATGTAGATTATATGAAATTGTTTACCACTTTAACTATAACTTTTGGTAGCGTTGGGGCACTTAGTTGGTTTTGGTTTAGTCATATTTTCTGAATTGCGACATTTCGAAACTCTTATAAACCTGAACAACTAATTACTGAGGTAAGTGATTTTGATGGTTGGTGAAAGTCGGACAAGGTGAATGTCAAACAAGTTTCTGTTTCTAGTTATTCTGATTTGCAAAAGCTTTCCCCTCATGCTAAAAGTGTCCATTTTAGAAAATTTGTTAGTAAAAAACTGTTAGAATGTGTTTTATCTAAATGTCCAAATGTTAAAAAAATTTCTTTCTCAAAAACAGTTTTTGATAAAAATCTTGTTCTTTTAAACTCTTTTAAATTAGTTGAAGTTCAGTTTACGGTTTCGAATAGAGAAAGAGGGAGACCAAATATAATTGAAAAGATGATTTCTTATGACTGATATAGATTGTGGTTGGCCAGATCCTCAACTTAACCAATACATAAAAACTAGATTGGTAAATTTATTGGGTCCGGAAGAAGCAAAAAGATTAGCTAGAAGAGCAGTTGCAAGATATTATCCCCGTCCTACAGATGAAGCTATAAATCGCCAATTAAGAGCGAGTTGGGGGTATGGATTGAGTGATATGAAACCAATCGAATACTTGTAGTGGTATCATGAAATTCAGCTTCGTAGCCGAGAAGTCTCCTTTCGCAAGATGGGAGATGAGAGGTGATTGACTAATGGAAAGGTATTTATAATTGGTATGATATAATAGATAATATGGATAAAAGGGATAAAGTGAAAGTGGAATTAGACAGAGATATTGTAAATGAACTAATAAAACTAAAACAGGTTGGGAATACTTACTCAGATGTAATAAAGAAGTTGATAAAAAATGCAAAACGCCTATAAATTCAGATTATATCCTTCAAGACGACAAGAACAAAAAATGTTAGAAACTTTGGATAAGTGTAGATTTGTCTACAATAAAATGTTAGAAGGGTTGAACAATCAGGATAAACCCAATAGATTAGAACTTCAGAATTCCATTCCAAAACTGAAGGAAGAATTTCCAGAATTGAATGAAGTCTATTCCAAAGTTCTTCAGTATGAATCATATAAACTTTTCTCAAACTTGGGAGCGTTGTCAACATTGAAGAAGAATGGTAGGAAGGTAGGAAGACTGAGGTTCAAAGGTAAAGATTGGTTCAAAGCTATGACTTATAACCAAAGTGGGTTCAAAATCATAGCAACAGAAAGAAGATGCCAAACTTTGAGATTATCAAAGA
>CAYJVB010000023.1:0-4048 GCA_964373575.1 uncultured archaeon
TGATGAATTTATCAAGGGATTAGGGGTGATTTTGTGTTAAGTTAACAGACCCGAAAATCTATAACTAAAATCATTTATTAAGTTATTTGATTATCTTTAATCATGTCCAAATTCTCTATCCTCGAGTATTACTCTCGAAAAGATGTTCAAGAAGCCTTGTTAGAAATATCCAAAAATAGAGAAGTTGTTGGTGTCTATCCTTCAGGGAATTTCGACAAAAGACCTAATACACTTGCATATACTGATGACATCCCCCAACTTGTAAAGAAAGGTATAGTCGCATTTCACGGCTCACTAGAGCATTGGAGCAATCCCATGTCTTTATCTACTGAAATGACACAGCTAGACTTGAACAGACTTAGAATTGGATGGGATTTGATTATTGATCCAGATTGTCCTGATTTTGAAATAGCTAAAGCCGCTACTAAAACTATAATAGAAGCTTTGAATGATCATGGTGTTAAGAACTATTTCTTGAAATCAACAGGTGGAAAAGGATTTCATGTCGGCGTTCAGTTCAATGCCTTTCCTAAAACTGTCAATCAAAAACCAATAGAAAGTTTGTATCCAGAGGTACCTAGAGCAATTATCGAATATTTGAAAAATTACATCAAAGATCAACTGAGAGATGAGATTTTCAAGATTGATGATGTTTCTGGAATAGCAAAAAGAGTTGAGAAAAATGTTGAGGACATTACCGATAATCAAGAACTTGATTCGCTGAAAGTTGTTTCGATTGATTCTGCTGTTGTATCATCACGTCATCTTTTTAGAATGCCATTCTCACTTCATGAAAAATCAAATCTTGTTAGCATACCTATTACACCCGAGGATTTGGATAAGTTTCAGAAAGAAGATGCTTCTATACATAGAGTCAAAATTAAAACAAAATTTTTGATGGAAAAGTTAAAAATGAAAGATGCAACAGGATTGGTTATAGAAGCTTTGGATTTTGTCACTAAACATAAACAGAAAGATACGAAGAAACCTTATACAGGAGAAAAAAGACAGATAAGATATTTCACAAAAAAATATTTTCCACCATGCATACAGAAGATCTTGGACGGTAACTTGATTGACGGCAAAAAAAGAGCGCTGTTCATTTTGATATCTTTCCTTAGAAATGTGGGTTGGGATTGGGAGCAGATAGAGAAAGAAATTTTAGAGTGGAATCAAAAAAATGTGACACATTTGGCAACAAATTATATCAAGTCTCAATTGAGATGGCACATATTGCAGAAGAGAAATATTTTGCCGCCTAATTGTGACCATCCCAACTTTTACAAGGCTTTAGGTGTTCATGAAGGAGACGATTTCCACAAAAATGTTAAGAATCCTGTTAATTATCCTTACAAACATGTTGGAAAAAGGCATTTAAGCTTACATGAAAAATAATAGCTAACTAGTATTTTAATCTTACCTTCTAATTCTTCAATATGCCAGAAGAAGAGACAATTACTTTCGAATACATAAGACAAATGCAGAGAGAGGAACAGAAAAATTCAGATTTGTCAAAGATACCTGATGATTTCTACGATAAAGTAAAGGGCTATGTGAAAGAGAAGAAAAAACTTGTTCAGAAAAAAAAAGATAAAGCGATGACAACAGAATTAAGGAACATTCAACGCATCCTTGAAGATGTTTTCAACAGACGTGAGACAAAGATTATGAATTATGCCATACTTTCTGTTAGAAGTGGTATTGTTCCACAAAATTTAATTGAGTCTGAAAGAGATTTTTTCGAGGCTGTAGTCGATTATCTAAGAAAGCAGAGGGGTAGATTGTTGGAAGAATCAACAGAAAAACTTCAGAGTGACGAAAATGCTAAAGTCGAGTTCCTTGAGGATGTTCTTGAGTTCGTAGGGATAGATTTAAAAAAATATGGACCCTACAATAAAGGAGATATTGGGACCATACCGATGGAAAATGCTGAGTTGTTTATAAAAGTTAAGAAAGCAAAGAAATTAGGTGAGTGAATGAAATACCCGCAGACAATGAGAACTTACTGTCCCTTCTGTAAACGACACACTATCCATCAAGTTGAACAGGCGAAGAAGAAGCAAAGAAGAACCATGGCTCAGGGTCAAAGAAGATATCTAAGAAAATTAAAGGGATACGGCAGTTTTCCTAGACCGAAGCCTGATCATGAGAAACCGACGAAGAAAACAGATTTAAGGTTTAAATGCAAAGAATGTGGAAAGAAACATACTAGAGGCCAGGGTTTTAGGGCCAAGAAATTCCAGATTGAAAAGGTGTAGATATGAGAGAAGTTGTTGAAAAGACGAAAAGCAGGTTTATCAAGGTTATCTGTGATAAATGCAAGAATGAGCAGATTATTTTTGACAAGGCTAGTACTATTGTAAAGTGTTTAGTCTGCGAGAATATTTTGGCTGAACCAACAGGTGGCATGGCAACACTGAAGGTTAAAGTCGATAAGATATTTTCTTAGAATATGCTTAAATTTTTTTAAAATAATAAGCCAATAATAAAATAAAGAGTTGAGATTATGGATAAAGTAGTTCATTTTGAGATTCCGGTTAATGATACGGAACGTGCTCAGAAGTTTTACAAATCAATATTTGGATGGGAAATTAACAAAATGCCAACACCAGGAATGGAATACTATTTAATTAATACTGTTGCTACAGACGAAAAAGGTATGCCAAAAGAACCAGGAGCAATTAATGGGGGAATGCAGAAGAGAATAGCACCTAACGAATCTCTAGTTCTTGTTATTAATGTGTCATCTTTAGATGAATATTTGAAGAAAGTTGAGAAGGCCGGTGGAAAAATAATTATGGCTAAGCAGCAAGTCGGAGATATGGGGCTGTACGCTAGAGTTACTGATACAGAGGGTAATATTATTGGTTTATGGCAGGATTTGAAACATTAATTTCTTATTTGAATTAAAGCTGTAGAATACCATAGATAATCCCAGAGACTTCTCACAGCGATCATAAAAACTTCTTCGTTTACTAGCTTTTCTTTTCCATCCCATGGGTCTAGTATTTTCAATTTGTCGCCTTGTTTTTTTATGACAACCACAAAATGTGGGGTATGAACTTTTGATAATCGCGAATTCTTTAGATAATAGCTATCCAAATAGACAATTATTAGTCCTTTTCGAAGACTTTTCAATATGAACTTCAAATCTATTCTTTTCGATGTAATTTTGATTTTTTTATTTCTGTTAATCCTTTTTAAGAATTTGGAGAAAGGTTTGCTTTCAACGAAATAGTTTATCTTTTTGCCAAATTTTCTTGAAAGATAATCTAGATGACCTAAAGCGAAATCATTCCTTGTAACTTTTAAACCGTTAATTAGTATGTTATCTTCTTCTTTTTTCTTAATTTTAGATACATAACGTAAGCATGTGGATAAACAAGACTGAATCGTATTTTGTCTATATGTCATGCAATTACCCATAATTGATTATTTTTTCTGTAAACATCCATTATCTCCCCTTTTCAATATTCAGTTTGATAACATTACCATTCTCTAAACATCTATTCCCATAATCTCTAGCTGCTTCATAATCGTCGAACTCAGATGCAAAATGAATAGCGGTCCGCAAGTATGTTCTATTGCTAGGATCTCTAATTCTTTGAAAAATTAGGATAACCTCATATTTTGTTTCTTCTAGACTGTAGTGTGGAGAAATTTTATATCCAACCAATTCCGATTGCAATTCTCTTGACAGTCTGTAAGATCCTATTTTTTCTTTAATTTTGTTGATTGTTCTTATCATTTGATCTCAGGATTCTATATAGCATCTAACTATTTAAACCTATCGTTTTCAATATATATTTTTTATTATATATTTAATTTTTAAAATTAAATCATATCTCTTCTTACTAAAAATATGCTTAAATTAGTATGAGAAAATAATAGTGATAATATGAACAAAATAGAGGAAATACAAAAGATATGCTTGAACAGAGCAATTGTTTTTCCAACTGCTGAAATATATTCTACTATCAGCGGTTTTTGGGATTATGGTCCTGTCGGAACGCTATTGAAGAGAAAACTAATAAACTATTGAAGAGAA
>CAYJVB010000023.1:4148-12036 GCA_964373575.1 uncultured archaeon
TTATGGTCCTGTCGGAACGCTATTGAAGAGAAAACTAATAAACTATTGAAGAGAATTTTTTGTTATATAATTAAAACTTTAGTTAATGTTGAATTGTTTATTCTATCTATAAAAATTTTTTAATTTATATTTTTCAGATTTTTCAATAAAATTAATTATTGTCTTATACGAGAGTCCTTGATAGGGTCTTCTAGAATAATACGTATAATTCCTTATATTTTTCTTCGGTAATATTTTTTTAACTTCAAATTTTTTTGATGCTGTTACTAATATCATGTTTAACCAACTATAAGACAAATTATTTCTTCTTATGAATGAATACCATTTTTTTATTACTTTTAGTGGCAATTTTCTAATGTTGAGAGGAGCATTCGGTATGAAATATTTTGTGTAAATTTCATCTATTTTCCAAAAGTTTTGTGGTTTTTTTGTTAGTCTAAATATATTTATCTTAACTTTTTTTCCGCGAATTTTCTTTAATAAATATTTTATACCATTAGATTCATCTTTATTTCCTAAACTACATTCGTAAAATTGCAATCGTGACGTGGGCTTCATATGTCTCCAAACTTGATCAATAAATCTTCTTGTAAAATTAGTACCATCCATCCCTCCGTAGACATATAATGGAAACGAATTTGATGACGACGGCGCTGCAACTGTGGGACCATTCCAAATAATAAAATCAAATTTCATTCTCTTAACAGGTTCAAAAAGATCACCACATCTAACTTCAATTCTGTCTTCTAAGTCATTTAGTATTGCGTTAAACTTAGCATAATTAACGGCCTTTGGATTTATGTCTGTTGCATAAACTTTTTTCGCTTTACCAGCGCTAAATAGAGCAATTATACCAGAACCTGTTGCTAGATCGAGAACAATGTCTCCTCTTTTAACGCATGCTGTTTTAGCTATGAAAGCTGATTCTTCGGGTATTATATGCCATACATCATTCATTTTTCTTGTATGTATTTTTCCTTTTTTCTTATGCTTTGATATTACAAAATCAGTGACAACTAATTTTTCGTTCATTGGCCATACATGAACATTTGCCCTGTAAACCTTTGATTTTATTTGCGTTAGAATACCTGTTTTTACTAAGGCATATAAATCAAATTTATCAAAGTAAACACCATTCTCATGGAAAAACAAATCTATGTATGTTTTTTTGTGTTCTTTAAACATTTTTTTCAAGATAGGTTTACAAGATTTGATTAATTCTCTGTTCTTTAGATCAAACTCAGTCATGAATCTCAACTAAATCATTATAATATTTCGAACAAATAACCTTTCAGATGCGGTCCCAATATTTTAATTGCCCTAAAACTAGTGCAACTGTTAATAGAATATAAACGAACAAAAAACTAAAATTAGTCAAGAAGAAACCCATATCAATAATACTTTGATTTTTTGTTAATCTAGTCTGGCTAACTCATGGAACGATTTTTGATGAAACCATATATGATCCATCTTCTTCGCACGAGGTCAATGTATAATATTCTCTATCAACATTTGGCAATCTCCAATAAATTCTTTCCGTATCTCTGTCAAATCCTAATTTATCATGAACTTCTTCCCTTACCTGTAGAGCTAAACGATATTTCTTGTCACCTTCGCACACATAAGCAACTGGTTCACTGATTTTCCGATATCGCATTGTATTATAGATAGAATATCTTCCCACTGTCTGGCTCCACCACCTAACATTTTTATCACTTCCCATTTTTTGGATCAAGTATTTCCATCATATCATCGACTAAATAATTTCATCCATATAGTTCTAACTCATCTTCAGCTGCGGTTAGAGTTTCAGCCGAAGGATTATCGGCTTGTAAACTGTAGAGACGTACGAAATATCTTCTTTTGCCTCGTAGTTTTTCACCGCTAGCATAATATGAAGCCACTATAGAAAATTTGTTTTTATTATCAGGATCATAGACTTTTTGTTCTTCCTCTAAATCTACACCCTTTTTTAATCGTACATACTCGCTTAACTGAAATTTATGATCCATGTGATTACCTCCCAATCGGATTTAGTACATCTCTTGTACCTGATTCTATTTCACATTGTTTACATTGATAGTAAAAAATTATTTCTTCTATGGGTTTTGAAAGAGGTACAACTAACTGATTATGTTCGTCATCTTCAAGCACATCTGTCATATATTTTTCATACATTATCCTTGCGCTTTGAAAAAGTTGTTTTGTCCAAGAACTTGAACCGATAAATCGTGCATTACAAACAGGACAATAACCTTCTACTTCTGTGCCGACAGGGTAAGGATATTCGCTAGGGTCCAAGTCAGGGCCTTCATCGTAAAGATGGTCTCTTACATAGCGACCCAAATCAAGTGTTAGTTCAACCGGTACATATACTTTTCTCATTTTATTCAACCTTTATTATTGGTTTTGCTTGTTATCCTAATCTTTTTTATGACGCTAACCTAGCACTCATTGACGCTCCTTTCTGACAGCTATTGCACATTCTCAACATATTTCTAACGTTATCACTCCAAAATTCTGTGAGGGCTACATCTTTCATGCAAACCAGTTTCAAGCACTTATCACAAGTCCTTTGACAGTTTACGCACGTTCTATCCTTACAAACATCGCAAACAGCTCTAGTCATTGTAATGTCTACGTTTGCTAGGCACACCCCACATTCCATTGCATTTAGTTGATATCCCAACATTTTTGTTACCTCTTCGTAGTGATTATATTTCTACTCATATACTGTTTCGAAAGATATTAAGCCTTTCTATAATCTTGTCTTAAGAAAATCGAAAAGTTTAAATACTTATCTTAATAATTAAGATTCATGGTTGAGAAAAAAGAAGAAAATCTTAAAAATCTAGATGAAAAGGATAAGAAGATACTAGAGATGCTTCAGTATGATAGTAGAAAGTCTTTAACAGAGCTCGCTAGACAGGTTAAGCTATCTATTGATTCGACGCATAAGAGACTGAAACGGCTGAAAAATAATGGAATATTATATTTTCGTGGATTAGTCAATCCTGCAAAAATTGGCTATCCTATGGTGACTGATATATATATTAAACTTCAAAACACTACAGAAGAGGATTATCATAAATTTATTAATTATCTTCAAAAACATCCGAGAGTCACGACTCTATTATCTGTGATGGGCGATTACGATTTGATTTGTGTCATAATGACAACAGATGCCTTAGAATTAGAAGAGATCACAAGAAAAATTAGACAAACATTTAGTCATTTAATATCAGACTGGAAGTCCCTTTTTGTAGTCAAAGTACATAAGTTTGAGGAATATACATTTGTTTAATTTCATAATACTATATTATGGTTCGGTGCTATGCCAAAATTAGAAGAAATCCAAAAAATCTGTTTGAATAGAGCAATTGTTTATCCTACAGCTGAAATTTATTCTACCATCAGCGGTTTTTGGGATTATGGTCCTGTTGGGGTGTTATTGAAAAGAAAGTTCATTGAATACTGGAGAAAATATTTCGTTAAATCCGAGGGTAATATTGTTGAAATTGATGGTTCTTTATTATTACCTGAAAAAGTATTGCAGGCTTCCGGTCATGTTGATTCATTCGTTGACCCTGTGACACAATGTGATAAATGCAAAAGCATGCACCGAGCAGACCATTTAATAGAAGAAAAAACTGGGAAATTCGTTGAAGGAAAATCACCGAAAGAATTAACAGAGATTATTAGAAAGGAAAAACTAATCTGTCCTAAATGTACAGGAAAGCTAAGCGATGTAAGAGTCTTTCATCTTATGTTTAAAACAAATGTTAGTCCTACAGGAAGTCAAACAGCTTATTTGAGACCTGAAAGTGCACAAAATATTTTCACTTCATTTAACAGAGTTTTTAGATCTAGTAGATCTAAACTTCCATGTGGTATAGCACAAGTTGGTTGGGCTTTCAGAAACGAAATTTCGCCAAGACATTTCTTAGTAAGAGTCAGAGGATTTAATCAAATGGAAATTGAAATGTTTTTTGATCCTAATAATTCTAAATGTCCGAGATTTGATGAGATTAAAAACAAGAAATTTAGAATTCTGACTAGAGAAGCGCAGAAGAAAAAAGTAAAACAAATAGAAGTTACAGCCGATGAAGCGATAAGGAAAAAATTAGTTCCAAACGAATGGATGGCTTATTTTCTTGCAAAAGAATTTGAATTCTATAAATCTCTTGGAATTCCTGAAACTGCTTTGAGATTCAGACATATGCTTGAAGAAGAAACACCCCATTATAGCGGTGGAAACTTCGATCTAGAAATTGATTTTGAAAATATTGGATGGAAAGAAACGGTTGGTAATGCATACAGAACTGATTATGACTTGAAAAAACACTCAAAACATTCTGGTGTAGATTTGTCTGTTGCTTTGAATGATGGAAAAAAAGTTTTGCCTCATGTTGTTGAACCTTCATTTGGAGTAGAGAGAACAATAGCAGGAATTCTGTTGCATACTTTTGTTGAAGATAAAAAAAGAGGATGGAATTGGTTTAGATTTCCTATCAACATAGCTCCTTATTTAGCTGGTGTTTTCCCTCTAGTCAACAAGGATAAGCTGCCAGAAAAAGCAGAAGATGTATATAAAGCACTTAGCAGACATTTTGATGTCTTCTATGATGAATCAGGTTCTATTGGTAAAAGATATGCTAGGGCGGATGAGATAGGAACACCCTTTTCTATTACAGTTGATCACCAGACTTTACAGGACGATACAGTAACCATTAGAAATAGAGATACTACAAAACAAGTTAGGGTTAGTATTGATGACTTAGAATCTTTTCTAGAAAAAATGTTGAAAAATTTCAAATAACATTTTGTTTTCTATGAGGCATAGCTATAACAGCTATCACTAATATTGTCATTAACGTAATTCCTAGAGGTAAATTAGCTACTGTAGGAGATATTACTTTAGCTGTAGTTTCGTCTGAAATAAACAAAAAACTACCCAAACCTACTAAAGCCAATATTATGATGACAGCTGTGGCTAAAGAATGTGTTTGTCTCGCTCTATTTAATTGTTCTTTGTCTCCTCTCCCAGCTCCAATTCTTGCCGCATATTGCATGACGATTTCACGGATTCCCCTAACTATTCTTTCTGATTCTTCAGCATTTGCATTAGATAATTCGCGCAGATATTGTCTTTCATGCGCAAGTGATTGATAATGTTGAAGGAAATGGTCTACATACGCAGCCATTTCTAACATGGCACCTTGATAACCATTATGAATTGCCGTTTCCATTTTTCTTAAATAATCCAAGGCTTTATCTACATAAGTTGTCATTAATTAATTTTTATTTTCTTTTTATAAAAAGATTCTAATTTTGTTGAAATGTCCAATTACATAGAGGGTACAAATTACAGCTAACCAAAGAGGTTTTAAGCTTTAACTGCATAATTAAACCATCCTTCTTGTGTGATAGCTTGACAAACCCACAATCTTTTGAAGAGCGACTTTTTGTAATGGCTGATGCTGTAGTTGCTGCTGGAAAAGTCATACGAAATCTCAGAAATCCTATGTTACTGCAATTAAAAGTTTCAGATATGGTTACTGAAGCAGATATTTTATCAGCTAGAATTATTGAAGAGACGCTAAGAAGAATATATCCTAATGATGCTATTAGTGCGGAAGATAGAGAACATCTGAGTGGAACAAGTGGTTATGAATATATTGTTGATCCTATTGATGGAACTAAAAACTATTTCATGAATCCTATGCAAGTACCAATGTATTCAGTATCAATAGCTTTACGATATGGGGATCAAATTGTTGCTGGTGTTGTTTTTCATCCGCCTGTAGGAGATTTGTATTATGCAATCATAGGTGGAGGAAGTTTTGGAATCAGTATTTCCAATCAAGATATTGTTCTAGAAGAATTGAGAAGCTTGATGGCATCAGCTAAAGAATTAAATGTGAGAAACCAAAAAACTGAAATACCACAAATTTTGTTTGAAACCCCATCAAATAGGTTACCTCGTCAATTGCAAGATACGTATTGGCGACAGATAGCAGAGATTAATAGAACTTATCGAACTAGGGCTTTAGGTTGCGGTTCATTGTCGATATGTTATGTTGCTGGTTGCAATGATATAGCAGCTGCTGTTGATTTCAGTGGAACAACTAAGCCATATGATGTTTTAGCTGCTGAGTTAATCGCTAGAGAAAGTGGTGCTACTGTAAAATATTTACCTATTCCACACTCTGAGACAGTAAGATATGTTGTTGCAAAACCAGATATCTGGGAAGGAATAAGAAATATTGTTGTCTAATCTATTCAATCAATATCTTAGAAGTAGACGGTAATTTTGTTATGGCTCTTCTCAATGCATTTTTGCCATGCTCGATATTATTTTTGTTCAGCTTTAAAACAAACAAGTTCATTCCATCTTTCGTTATCACAGCTCTGCCTTTAGGTTTGCCAAAGGCTTTTCTCATACCCATCGAGAATCTGTCTGCACCTGCACCTGTAGCTAATGTGTGCTCTCGCAATACTTGATGGGGATAGACAAGAAGTTTCATGAAGTAGTTATCAATACCTATAGACTTTTCAAGATATTTATTAGCGACAATCCTTGCTGATTCTAAGGCATTCTCCCTTAACTGGAAGTGGCCATTAATCGTGAGATATATTGTCGTATCGAACTCTTTTGTCCTGCTGCCCATCTCAAATATATGTATTTTAGGATAAGGAACACCGACCACATAACTTTTCTTCGGTTTAGTTATGGATATTCTTGTCCACGGCCTTTTGATTCTTCTAACTGCTCTTCCAGGTCTCAATGCCATAGCAATCACTTTAGTTAAGAACATTATAATTTTTAAGCATTTCCAATCATCTATTTATTATTAAATCTTCATTAATTTTTTTTATGTCAAAGGTTCTTTTCTTGCTTTATGGTCTATCAGATCTTTATGTTGGACAGGCTATTAGAAAATTGGAAGAGATCAGATATGAAGTTGAACCTAGATCTGCTGAAAAACTATTAACTAGTGAATTTAGTGATTATGATTTAATTGTGTTAGAGGCTTCTGGGGGCAGCAGAGATTATGCATTCGAAGCAGCAGTTGGAAGTGGAAGACCTGTGTTGGTATTTTCAATAAAAGGAACTGCCGATGCAGGCATGTATAAGAGAATGGGTGCTGCAGATGTCTTTACTCTTTATGATTTGAATAATAATACTAATTTTTTGGCTTATTTAAGTGCTGACAAGGCTATCTGACTCCAACCTTCCATTTCAAAATCTTTGTTTTTCATCATTTCATCTATTTCTTCATACGAGACTAACAAGCCGGTTTCTATCTCCTTGCTATTTGGTTTAACTTTTCCATCTACCTCAATTACATATAAAATTCCGAAATGGACTTTTCCAACAGCATTACTATCGTCGTTGATATAGCCTAGAATTTTTAATTTTTGTTTTCCTTTTATTTTAATTTCTTCAGATATCTCTCTCATTAGGCTAGATTGAATAGGATTAGCAGTTTTATTATCAATCTTCTCTATATGGCCACCAATGCCGATTGACCATTTTCCTTGCAGTCGTTTTTCCTGATATTTTTCTACTTTTGAGGCCCTTCTATAAAGAAATATTTTCTTTTGTTTAGGACTTGTGATAACGACATAAGCAACTGGTTGTTTAAAATTTACATTGGTTTCAGCTTCACTTCTTTTGAGAAAATGACGGTGATTCAAAATTCTGCTTTCGAAGTCAACATCTTTATGGGGCTTAAAGCCTTGGAAAGAGTCGCCTCTGAATAATTCGGATCTCTCGATTACCATTATTGATTGATCGTTTTTCATAAAGTCGTCTCTTATTATGTCTACTTGTACTATCTCACTACATATCCGACATATCTCTAAAGTATACTTCACTTGGAGT
>CAYJVB010000024.1:0-12030 GCA_964373575.1 uncultured archaeon
AAAAGCTGATGAGATAGTAACATTCGTCAATGGATTGAATAAACCTCACGGCCTAACCTTCTACAAAGGATGGTGGTATATAGCTGAAGAAGATAGAGTTGTAAAAGTAAAGCCTTCAATTAACCCATTGATAGCTGACAAGAACTCTTTGCAAGTTGTTGTAGATAAGAGTGGTAACTTATTTGTGTCGGATGATAATGCTGGCGTCATATATATGATAAAATATTCCACATATTATAACTGAGAAGTAGCAAAGTATTTAAATATTAAATCAAGACCAAATATTATGGTAAAAAAAATATCAATCGCAAACGCAACAGGTACAATAATTGAAATAACCAAACATGCGAACAAACCTGTCATAATAGCAGTTTATGGGTTACAACATCATGGAAAGAACTATTTGGCAGAGCGATTTAGAGGTGAATACGCCAGCGATAGATCAACATTAGTTATGCTTACAAATGGTCCTGAATATTTACCAAGATTCCGAGAAGCAGGTTATTACTTTGTCTTAACTACACAGACTCCTGAAATAGATATTACTGACGTGATAGATAGACAAATACTAAAACACAGTGGTAAACTAAGTGCAGACTTACATGTTTTAATTTATAATCCGACTCTATATGAACCTGATTTAGGGAGATGCGATTTTTACGATTTAATAATTGAGAATAGACATTGATATAGCTGCTCTCCATGTGAACATATTATCACAGAATTATTGCTTTACAAACAACGTATCTCCATGAACCTTCTCAAAGAAGTTAAAGTATTTACCTGGTCCTAATTTAACGTTCAATCTTATACCCTCTTCAGCACCCCTCGGTACTTTACCAAGCACACATTCAACCTGCATAACACCATCAAACTCTTCTCCGGTTTCAGCGACTAAATGAACACGAATGAATGCCCTACCACCCTCAAATTCCCCAGGCAATCCCTGCAGTGTACCATTACCATATGATCTAAAAAACAGCAAGGAAGTTGCTGTCCAATTACCCCTACCTATCTCATTACCATCTTTATCTTTATGCACAAACGTACCGCCACCTGTAACAGTATCTTCATCTACATTTAACATACCATCTCCAACCACTTCAACTGTGTCACCATTCGCAGCTTTAGCTATCACAGGACTGTGTAAGAATTCTGTTCCAATCATGTATTTGTATTCACGATGAGAATGAGTTGCGAAAGCAGTTGGAGATACTAATAATAACACCAAAACAACTGAAGAAAAAATCGAAAATATAATTTTATCTTTCACAAATATTATTCTGTCGAAAAAAGAATTTATAGATGTGGCTGTAACTACTAGTTTCTAATTACAAAATAACAAAAACTTCAATAGTCAGAAGAAATCTTCATAAAAAACAAATCATAATTTAATTTAGATAGCTTATGCCAAAAAAAGAATTATGTAAACTCTACATCGATGGCGAATGGAAAGATTCGTCCAGCAAGAAAACATTTTTCACCTTGAATCCTGCAACTGAAAACCCCATCTGCAAAGTTTCTGAAGGAACAAAAGAGGATGTTAAAGCTTCAATAGATGCAGCCGAAAAGGCATATCATTCGTGGAGCGATGTACCAGCACCAAAAAGAGGTGAAATTCTTCT
Organism: uncultured archaeon; assembly: GCA_964373575.1. Taxonomy (GTDB): domain Archaea; phylum Aenigmatarchaeota; class Aenigmatarchaeia; order CG10238-14; family CG10238-14; genus CAYJVB01. Next base: position 1,626 of record CAYJVB010000024.1, read on the forward strand.
GAGAGTTTCGCAGATATTGAGAGCTGAAAAGGAAAGACTTGCTAAAATTGTAGCAACAGAAATGGGCAAAGTATTACCGGAGTCAAGAGGTGATATTCAAGAAGCAATTGATACTTTTGAATATTTCGCCGGTGAAGGGAGAAGGTTGTTTGGTCATACTACTCCGTCCGAGCTTCGTGATAAGTTTGCAATGACAATAAGAATGCCGTTAGGTGTTGTTAGCATCATTACCCCATGGAATTTCCCTATTGCAATACCTGCATGGAAATTGGCTCCTGCATTAGTGTGTGGAAATAGCATTGTGTTCAAACCAAGTTCTGATACTCCATTGTGTGCAGCTGAATTAGTAAAAATCTTGATCAAAGCCGGTGTGCCGAAAGGAGTTATTAATTTTGTGCCTGGACCAGGAAATACTGTGGGAAGTGAAATGGTGAAAAATAAAAAAGTTCGAGGAATTTCTTTTACTGGCCAGAAGGAAACAGGTGAGTGGATCCTCAGAGAAGCTGGCATAAAGAAAATAGGCTTAGAGTTAGGTGGGAAGAACGGTATCATCATATTACCTGACGCTGATCTTAACTTAGCATTGGAAGGCTGCGTATGGGGTGGGTTTGGTACAACAGGACAGAGATGTACAGCCGCCAGTAGAGTGATAGTCGATGAAAAGATTCAGAAAAAATTTGAAAAAAATTTTGTAGATCAAGTGAAAAGATTAAAACTTGGTCCAGGGTATGATCCTAAATCTGATGTAGGACCTTTAATTAATAAATCAGCTTTAGAGAAAGTTCGTAATTACACAGAGATAGGAAAGAGAGAGGGAGCAAAATTATTGACTGGGGGTAAAAGAGCAAAGGGCAAAGGCTATTTCTATGAACCGACTATTTTTACAGATGTCACAACTGATATGAGAATTGCGCAGGAAGAAATTTTCGGTCCAACTGTTTCAGTAATTCCTGTAGATGGGTTGAATGCAGCAATTGAAGCAATCAACAGCATTGAATATGGCTTAAGCTCTTCAATCTACACAAACAACATCAGAAATGCGTTCAAGGCAATTACAAAGATTGAAACCGGTATAACTTACGTCAATGCCAGCACTATCGGAGCCGAAGTTCATCTACCGTTCGGGGGCATGAAACAGACAGGAAATGGGACTAGAGAAGCAGGAATTGAAGGCATTCACGAATTTAGTGAAACAAAGACTGTTTACATTGACTATTCCGGAAGGCTGCAAAAAGCGCAGATAGATATTGTAAAAGTCGGTTGACACAGAAGAGTAAAAAAGAATTTAATTGTTATTGTTAATGAAGATTAACCGAAAGAATTTTTATTACGGAATATAAATAATGATTCAATGACTCGGCTTATTTCGTGCATATCAGCGAAGGGTGGTGTGGGAAAGACAACCCTAGTTTCTAATTTAGCTGCCGCATTATCTGATCTTGGTGAAAACACAATAGCGATGGATGCAAATTTAACAACACCAAACCTAGGTCTGCATGTGGGAATGCATCTAGCACCAAAAACTATTCATCATGTACTCAAAGGCAAAGCGAATCTAAGAGATGCTATTTATCCACATTCTTACGGTTTCAAAATAATTCCAGCCAGTTTAAATTTGAATGATTTGAAAGATGTTGACCCTTCAAGACTACCAGAGATAAGTTTCAGTCTTCTCGGCAGAGCAGATTATATCTTGTTGGACTGTGCAGCAGGAATCGGAAAAGAAGCCTTGTCAGGACTAGCCGCATCAGACGAAGTCTTAGTTGTAACAAATCCTACTACTCCAGCAGTTACAGATGCATTAAAAGTAGTGAGAATTGCACAAAACTCAAACATGAATATTATAGGGACAGTAGTTAATCGGGTTACTAATAGCCCACATGAATTGAAACAGCGTCAGATCAGTGATGTATTAGGTATTCCTAATGTTGCTGTTATTCCTGAAGATCATAATATACCTGTAAGCGTTCATCAAAAGAAATTGATATTTGAATCTGCACCTACTTCCCCGGCTGCTGTTGAGATTAAAAGATTGGCTGCTTGGATGACTGGAAGGGAATTTCTGACTCCCATTGATTTAAAACAAAATGATAACTTATTACAAAGATTTGTTAACTGGCTAACTACCTAACTCGACAAAAGATTTATAAAGATAAGTAAATCATTAGTGTATTATATGCCTAACGATATACTCATTAAAGACGGAGAATACACGGAAGAACAATTTACAGCTCTTGGATTAACCGATACAAATCAAGACTATGCTTCAGAACGACTTTACACAAAAGGTACTTTTGGATATTTTGTTAAGATTGAACCAGTTAAAGGCGGAATGAAGTATGTAATAAAAGGACACTATAAAAGAAACGTATAACTTAAATTATCCAAATACTATAATTAGATCAATGATGGTGAATATATGAAAGGACATGAATGTATGTGTGGTCATGACCATAAGAATATGAAGAAAAAGAAACATGAAGATGAACATATGTGCCACTGTGGTGGAAATTGCTGCTAATTTTTCTATACATTAACCCTTTTAAGTGTTTTTGTTTAAGAGATAGCTATGACTTACATGAGCCCAGCTGCGTTAATGTTTGATCAAAACAAATACGAAACAGGCTTGTTATTAGCAACAGGATTAATTAATGAGGTGGGATCGGAACAACTGACCAAATATTTCAATTCTCCTAATTTCACTTATCAACAAGCATTGGATACAATTCAACATTATTATGACATAAGTGGCGGTGAAATTGTTTTACATGGAGGGTGGGGAATAGCTTTTACTGTTGGGAGTTATAGACAAGGAAGTAATGACATAGACTTCGCTTCTGAAATAGATGGATTGTATAGAATAGCAAAAATAGAAAAAGTGAATTATGTCACTGATTGGGGTTCATTTGTTGTTGTATATGATGGGAGAATGATTGAATTCTCACTTAATGGTATAAGAGGTACTAGTTTATCTGGAGGAATTCTAAACTATGAAAGAGATGGGTACAAATTTAGAATTTTAGATCCTGAAAGAATTGCCGCTCTTAAGTTAAGAAGAATTTACTCCAGAAAAAACGATAAACAAGGAGTTCATGAAAGAGACATTATTGACTTGTTTACTTTGTTATCATCCGACATTTTGTTTGATCATGCTGGATCCAACATAGCAACGTTTATTTATGAAAATTGTCCCCGCTTAGAATCTGCAGCAGAATTATTAGGAGAATTAGATATAGAGACAATATTTCCGTTACTATCTCAATATTTATCATCCAAACAAATAGATGCGAAATTAGTTTTATTTCAAAGAAGACGTGATGAAATAACAAAACGTTTAGAAGCATCTATACTACATAGAAGATATCTTCAAGAAAGAGGTTTATCCTAATTCTCTAACCAATTTACTAATTGAGAAATTAAATTCGGATCAACATTGAATAAATCTGTTCCATGAGCTGATGTTTCGTAAATTTTCAATTCCTTTTCTCCTTTGATTAAGCTTGCAATTCTTTTAGCCATTTCACTTGCTGAATTTAAGCTTCTTCCATCTTGAGTTCCTGCCGCCAAAAATACTTCTTGATCTTCTCTTAGCTTCGCAGCTGGCGGTTCAGTTAACACCCCTTTATAGTTTAAACCAGCCGAAAGTAAAACTGATTTTTTTATATCAGGATGATCTGCTTGATACTGCAAGGCTAAATTAGCACCGATAGATGCTCCGGCTAAATAGATTCTAGTTACTCCTTGCTGTTTAAGAAAAGAAACGGAGGCTTCCACATCCTTAATAGATGATTGGTGTTGCTCATCTGTAAATTTTTGAAAATCCAGAAGATTATTATTTTGTTTTATACTTTCACCATGGCCTCTTAGATCAATTGCCAAAACGGTCATACCTTCTTTATTTAGTGTTGATGCAAAATCGTTCCAGCTCTCTTTTGTAGCAGGCATCATGTGAATCAATAAAACCGCAGTATCAGAACCACTCCAATAGTTCCCTACTATTGTAACATCGTCAGTTGTTTGAAATGTAATTTTTCTCATAATTTCATCACTATTAGTTTTTTGAATACAACCACTTATAAAAACCACTAAAATTAAAAGCAGCAAAAATTTAGATTTCATTAATAATCAATTACTCCCAGGTCTTTAGTTTTCATAAACCATTAAACAATTTAGTTTTCATAATATGGAATTTATCGGTTATTAATGAAAAATAATCAAGTAAGAGTTCCTGAAATTAAACAGAATTATATACCTTTTCTTCCTTTGATTAATTGTTTTATACCAGAAGTAATTTTTTTACTATCGCCTCTCATATCTAATTCAGGAAATCTTCTATAAAACTCAGTTTTTTGTCTTGTTAATCTTTGTGCAGCTAATCTAATGAAATTGTGAATGCCTTCATTTGTCACAAGTTGCACGGGATCTTCTAATTCGTCAGTATGGGCAACTGCCATATCAATATACAATGGCACTGCACTTGGTAATCTTACCTCTTCCCTAGTAGCTATATCATACAGTGCTAAAATAAGTTCTCTATTAGTATCTACTCTGGCTAGAATACTTTTTGGCCATCTACTTGAATCTCCAAGGACATAAGATTTTCTAGTTATATTGTAAAAAGCCGAGAATGCTCTCAGATCATTCCTTATATCTCTACCCCCATCACTAGCATTTCGTATTACTCCAAAATTAGTATCGCCATAACCATAATAGATAACTGACCCCGGGGCTTTATAATCAAATAAGGCTTCTAACACATCTAAGGCCATGGATATGTATCTATCACCATAATTATCTCCAACCGCATCATTAACACCTTTTAAAACTCGATCATCTGTTTTACAAATAGAATATGGAGGTTCTATATGTCGAACATCCCTAATAAAAGCTGTTCTACTAGGTTTTGATGTTCTTGGATCAATAAGTATACGATCATAGAGGTCACTCGCTAAATGACGATAGTTAACTCCTCCTGCTGATTGTGCCGCAAAAACTTTTACAAGGTCATCAAAACTCGCATATTGTGTTAAATCAAATGGGAATTTCATGGCTTTAAATGTAACAATAAAGTTTATATACATATTGCAGAGTTATGACAGAAATATACAACAGCAGTAATTTCAATAATTTCCTAATTTTTATTTTTTAACAATTCAAAAATCAATTCAACATCAAACTCGCATGCAACAACAGGCATCTCTATTTTCCACTTTTGCAACACCAATGGATGTACCTCACCAAAATTAACTACTGGCATAAATTCATAATCCAGCCTTCCAGATCTTCCGGGAATGAATGAAGTATGATCGCCCTCCTCTAATTTCAAACCTTCTACGCCCAAATTTCTCAATACGCTTTCAACTAAAGCTTTAATCTCGGAGAAATTAGTTTTAGAGTGACATAGCGTTACAGCCAGTCTCTTAGAAGTTCTACCGCCGCTCTCAGTTTCATTATCTAACAGAACAACATCACCAACCTCAAAAACATTCTGCGGATATTCATTGTGTTTGTTCCTTTCCAAAACCTCCATCAAGCTAGGCAATAGCCAATTTCTGACAACATTATATTCGTTAGTTTTTGAGTTATCAGTTTCAGCAATAGAAACTTCTGGAACATTCATCTTAGCAAACAGGTTTTCTTTGTTGGTCAACATGAACGTCAAACACTCTTGCAGGCCATAACCCACCATTAAACTTCTCAATTTAGTTGCAAATGATTCTAATGGGTTCTCTTCACCAATTGTAGAAACATTCGGAATAAATGCTTCGAAATTTTCATAACCGTAAGCTATCGCGATATCTTCGACTAGATCAAATGTGTGCATAACATCTGTCCTATAGCAAGGCACCAGTACCTCAATATTATCATTCCCTATCTCTATCGCGTCGTATCCCATTCTCTGCAAGTACTCAATTATCTCGAAATTAGTAAGTTTCAGTCCAAGTGTTTTATTAACATATTTTGGATCTAAATTCATCATTGCCGGACTTAAGTCAGGTGTATAAACAATACCCTTCTTTGGATCTCTTATCTTTGTTTTTTGAACAACAGCTCCCCTATCAGCAAATGTCGTCGCTATAATATTCAAAACTTCTCTGGCAGCTTTTTCATCTGTTGCAGTTATATCAACAAAAATGTTTCTTGTCTCTTCTGTAATTTTAGTATGATTTCCATTAATGATAGGTGGCATTGACAATACATTCCCTTTTCCATCTACAAGCAAAGGATATTCTAACATATTATGAAGTATCCACGAATAGTCACTGCCTTTAGGATGTTTTTCAAGAATTTCTTTCATCGACCATTCTTTTGTCTCATCTAATGGAACAAATTTGAATTCCGGACCTTCTGTTGTATAGGTTACAGGAAACGCAATTTTGTCCAAATCATGCAATCCAATAGCAACCTTTCTCCTTTTTCTGCCATGAGTAACATGAAGCTTTTCTTGCATTTGTATAATCGATTTTAAAAAGCTCTCTGACATAGCAACATCTTTGATAATACAAGAAACAAACACAGATCTAACTCTAGCAGTTTGCGGTTCGACTATAACTAAATATTCTGAATTATCGGCCTTGTATTTTCTCAACCCTTTCTCAATATTCATGAATGATGCAAAAGCTCTAGCTAAGCCCTCAACAGAAAGCATATCAGGCCTGTTAGGGAATATCTCTACTGAAAAATTATCGCTTTCCTTGCCTTCCCATCCTATACCAAGCATTGGCAGTCTTTCTTCTATTTCTTCAATAGGAACAGGTTTCCCTAGCAATTTGCAAAAATTATTGTAATCTACTGTTATTACCGGCATTCGATCACTTCCTGTATTTTTCAAACCTCTTTTTGTTGAATTCTAGTTTTCTAAAATACTCTGTTTCTAGATCCATATTCAAAAAATTGGCAATAACCATTAAGTAAATAAAACAATCTGTTAATTCTTCTTTCAGGTTTTCTAATTTTTCATCCTCTGGTTTCATCTTTAGGGATATATGATCTCTCGAAATTTTCTTTACTATATTTGCAAACTCGCCAACTTCTCCAGTTAATGCAACTGTAAGAAATTCTAACCGTTCAATTTTTCCTGCTTCAGTAGATACATCCCACCATTTAGCAAAATACTCTTTATCAAATTTGTCTTGTATTTCTTGAATTTGTTTTAGCTCCATAATATCAAACCTATTTTAAACTATATCCCCCGTCAACAACTAACATTTCACCCGTGATATAACTTGCATCATCTGAGGCTAGAAAAACTATCGCTCTTGCTATTTCTTCAGGTTCTGCAATTCTTTTAAGTGGGGTTTGCTGTTTAAAAAATTCTATAAGTTTATCTCCAGCACCTTTAGTCATATCAGTATTAACATTACTTGGTGCAACAGCATTAACTCGTATTTCTGGAGCTAATTCTTTGGCAAATGATTTTGTTAATGTTATTAAACCACCCTTTGCAGAAGTATAAGCAAGAACAGGTGCAGCACCTAAAAAGCCATATACAGAAACAAGATTAATTATAGAACCAGTACCTTGTTTTTTCATAATGGGAGCAACTTCCCTTATCATCAACCATGCGCTAGTCAAGTTGGCATCAATTGTTTTATTCCATGTTTCTATATCAGACTTCCAGTCTCCAGGTCTAAGAATTTCTCCAGCATTATTTACTAATATATCAATTCTCCCATATTTACTCATTGTCTGATTTACCAACCTTTTAACATCTTCTTCTTTGGTAACATCCGCTTGAGCAAGAAATGAATTATCTTCGCCTACTCGTTTCACTACTAATTCAGCTTTTTCTTTATTAGTTTTATAGTTTACAATAACTTTACAACCTTCTTTTGCTAACTCAACAGCAGTAGCTTTTCCTATTCCACGAGAAGATCCGGTTATTATTGCAACTTTATCTTTTAGTTTCATTTCAACCACATCTTCGCCTCTCTCAACAACTTCAAATCATTCCAATACAACTGACGAATATCATCTAACTTGTATTGAATCATAACCAATCTTTCAAAACCTGGTCCCCACGCAAGAACAGGAATATCTTTGCCTAGCAGTGGTTTAACAACTTCAGGTCTAAACATTCCAGCCCCGCCAAGTTCAATCCATGATTTATGTTCAGGATGAAATACCTCTATCTCAGTTGACATCTCGGTGTATGGAAAGTATGCAGGTCTGAACCTTGCCTTCTCAAAGCCAAGCTTAGCGAAATATCTCTTCAAATATCCCAAGAAGTGTCTATAATTAACCTCACCGACAACTATACCATCGGTTTGATAGAATTCAGCCAAATGTTTCCAGTCCAAAACCTCATTTCTGAAAACCCTTCCAACAGAAAAATATTTTGCAGGTAGAGCATCGTTATCAACATCCTTTCTTAACTGAGCTAATGTTCTGGCAGATAATGAAGTAGTATGCGTCCTCAAAATAACTTTCCTAGCAAACTCTTCATCCCATTTATATTGCCATCCAATAGAATTAGCGGTTCCACCAAATTCATGTGTGTCCTTGACAGCTTTCACTATCTCTTGTTCAGGTAGACTTCCCATAGCTGGTGTTTTCATATAGAAGGTATCAGCTAGATCTCTTGCAGGATGGTCTTGTGGTTGATACAATGCATCAAAATTCCAAAATGACAATTCAACAATAGGTCCAACCATTTCTTTGAAACCCATTTCAAGCCAAATACTTCTAATGTACTCAATAACCTGAGTCATAAAATGCTTTTTAGCAGGATGAATCCTAGCAGCGGTAATCGCAACATTATATGCCCTCAACCCTTTTGTCTTCCACTCTCCCTTCTTCAAAATCTCTGGTGTTAACTGTCCTATCTCTTTTCCAAGCTTTATCTTCGAAGCTACATTTTTTCCACTAGTTGTTAAAGAGAAATATTTCTTGACGTCTGATTTTATTTTAACTAAACCTCTCTTAACTAGTCTGTCAACAACATCAGCATCAAATTTGTCAGATTGTAATGATTTCTTACTTATTTGCGAAATTGCATCTTCTTCAGGTGATTTCTCCTTCAACGCCTTTTCTCCTTCTTCAGTTAAAGATAATTTGCCACCTTCGATGGAAATCCATGAATTCCTTTTTACCCAAACTAGACCAATTGAAAAATGAGCCAACTTTTTCTTCAAATTTTCTATATCAGCAATTCCATTTTCCACAGCCCGCAACAGCTTTTTTTCTGGCAAGCCTCCCCTCGCATATTCCACACCCTCTGTGGTAAGATCTAAAAAGTTAGTTACATCCTCTTTAATCTGTACAAATTTTTTTTGGCTAAGCCATAGAGTGGCTTTCTCTATAGAATCTTTATGTAGTTTCGTTGACTTTTCCAGTTCTTGAACTGAGATCTGTTTTTTACCTTGCAAAGCCTTCAGTATCTTCTTTTCATGCTCATGCAACTGTTGTATAATCTTATCTAAAGACATTAGATCACTCTATAAAAACTTTAGAATTAGAAATATTAACTTTTTGTAGATAAAAGTTAAACGAATTGGTACGGCATCACAACCAATTTATTAATTCTCCAGAAGACTTAAATGCTTTTTTATTCTCTAATTCCATGTTTTCTAGCCATCTCTTTGTTAACATGATCAACAGATTTCAACAAATCATGTGAGATATTTTTTTCTTCAAGCATTCCAATCAAAGCCTGCAAATCTTTTGGTAAACACTTACCACCAAACGCCTTACCTAAAACAGTTCCATACTTTCCTATTCGCGAGTCCATTCCCACAATTTCAGCAATTCTCTTGATGTTATCATCACTTAGACCAAGTTCTTTTCCAACAAGGAATATCTGATTCCAATAAGAGATTCTATCAGCCAAAGCACAATTAGCAGTATATTTCAAGAATTCAGCCTCTTTTATTTTCATTCTGAAAACTGGAATTTTAAAAGGTGAATACAAGTTTTCTAATATATCTCCAGATCTTTTGTCTAACTCCCCAATAACAATTCTCTCATCATTGGAAAAATTTCTTCTGAATTTTTCTTCATTATTCCATGTGTTGTGAATCTGCGTCAAAAATTCAGGATTCATGCAGACACCGAAATCTTTTCCAGCCTTCTTTCCAGAATTTTTTTCTACAATAGGGATAACAGTATATTCTATAGTTCCCGGTAGAACTGTACTTTTGATAATAATAAGATGATAACTACTTTTTTGGTTCAAAGCATTTCCGATTTCTTCAGAAACAGATTTAATGAAGCTAGGATCAAATTTTTCTTCAATAGTTGGTGTTGGTACGATAATAAATGATATATCGCTTTTATTAATGGCATCACTAATTTGTTGTGTTGTTTTATATCCTTCTTTCGCCAATTGTTCAAGTCTTGTGTCAGAAATATCTTGAAATAAAACGTCATTTCCGCTACTTAATAACCCTTTACCAACTTCAAATCC
>CAYJVB010000025.1:0-11222 GCA_964373575.1 uncultured archaeon
AGTCCGATATTATACTTTCTGTTCAACTAAATTGGGTAATTAAGCAACGATACCGATAGGACACCTAAATAAAAATGTTTAAATATTCATTTCTTTTTAGTAGTAATAGATAGATTATGACATTATATACTGATCTGCAACAATTACAGGCTACAGTAGGTAGAAAAGCAGATGAGGTATTTAGATTAACTACCCAATCCGGATACAAAGATTTAAGTGAAGAGAGCCAAAGAAGGTTGCGCGAAGAAGGGTTAGCATATGATACACAGTATAGAGAATTGATGATTAGAGCATTTGATGAATACTTACCTGGAAATGTTGTTTTAGATCATGTTTTAAATTATAAGGGAATAATGCCACCTACTTTGGAAGGTTATGTTAAAGGATTAAGTAAAAGAAGATATCATCTGTACGAACATGGTGCACAAATTTCAGATTTATTTGGATTATTAGGTCCTGATACTTTGAGTGATATGGGTGAACTTATTGACCCTACAGATTTTAGTAGAGTTTTTAACTTATTATTAGAGAGAGCAATGTTTGTTGATGATCGTATAGCAAAATCAGGAATTAGAGAAACTATATTCGAAAGAGAAGAAGCTGAAGGACGAAGAGAAGTTGCTTATAGGATTGACTTACGTCAAACTCAAGGGCCTTTTGCATATGCAGAATATGTTTTATTTTATGATGAACACATGTTCATAACACCTGGTGATTATACTCAAGCATTGGTGGAATGTGGCGGTTCTCATTATGCTGCATTACAACGCTTAGAACAAGAAGCAAGATTTTTGAAAAGAGAATTAAATATTGAGGCAAATTATCCTTTTGCATCAGCACAACGCTTACTTGAAACTAGAGATAAAAAAAGAAGAGAGATTGCTCAAATGCCTTTCATTCTACGTATGTTAGAAAGATTATTGATGGGGGAGAAAGAATACTTAGGAATTGCTTCAACAGGTTTATAAAGATCAAATTCTTGACAATTATTTTAGCTAAAGAAGTTATTAATGCATGCAAAATAGACGAAGATATTAGCTATGGTATTATGCCGAAGCATTTATAATTATATTCGAATAATTAATTGTGGTTTCATGGTTACAGAAAAAGAATGGAATGAACTTAAAAGAAAATCCAGGCTTTTGAAAAAAACAGCTGAAATTCTCCGAGTTGAGGAAAAAGATGTGCCTAGAGTTACAAAAAGATTCTTGGATGAAGTTATTGAGATGGAAAAGCAGTTAAAAGAAAAGAAATCAAACTCCTCTTAAGCACCACACAGTAGGACTTGTTAATGCCTGACAGACTTCTAGGGTAACATTATCCACCTTTGGATCCTTTAGTATTTTTGCTGTTTGTGTGTATGCATTTAGAATTGTGACGCTGTTTGCAGAGACGTTATTTGAAATTATTTCTTGGAGGAAAATTTGTTTTTCCGCATTATTTGTAGCATCCTCGAGAACATTTTTCACTTCTAAACATTCTATGCAATTTTCCGAGTATGAATATTCAACCAAAGTAAGGCCATTTTGAAGTATGGTCCTAGCTTGCTCGTTAGTAAGTTTATAGTTTAAAATTCTTTCTTCTGGAATTTCTGATTGTTGTTGGTTAGTTGGATTAAAAACACTCAGCAAAGCAAAGGCAAAGGTTGATCCTAACATTATTACACCTATCACAATTGCAGCTATCCTTTTTGTATCTAGTTTAAGTTTTGACATTTTATCGATGAATATTTTTGATAGGAAAAGACATAAAGTTAATTGAACACTTAAACTGCGAGAATAAACCTTTATCAAGCCTATAAAGCAATACAAAATTATTTAGAAACAGTCTGACGTTTCATTAAGAATTAATAGGGAAGTCGATGATTAATTAAACTTGCGTTATTCTAGCTGTTTCTCCTCTATATACCTTGGCATGCTGCGGAGTTAATACCAAAAAGTTCTCGTCAACACCGACAATATCTCCTTCCATTGCTACAACTGTTTTCTTCAATCTAGCTACTGATCTTTTCAGCTCACCCAAGTCCTTGTCTCTTAACGACTTGATTTTAAGAAAAACTATGTTACCTTCTCTCAGAAATTTTTGAACTCTCTCAACATCTCTGTAATCATCCAGGTTTTCGACCATTACACCTACTTTTCTACCTTCTGGACTTTCCTTTTCAATTTCTACATACTCTTCTTCATCAACTGAATCTGATTTGAACAAGCGGTCAAAAACCATTGTTTCACCTTAATTGTTTTTGTTTGTTAAACTTAAATAACTATTATTCGAGCAAGGCTAAAAAGATTACTTTTTTGTACTTTTGTTAACAGATTTTTTAGATAAATATTTTTTCTGATACAGTGATTTTGGGTAAAATCATCTCTTAGTAATTCCAAAATATGATAGCTCTTTGAAACTAAATCGGAGGGAATCTTTAAATAATATCTCATAGCAACTATCAAGTAGTGAATAAAATGAGTCTAAGAAGAATCATCACTGTAAGAGCAACAGCTCGTTATAATAAAAATCTTTATGAAGGTCTTTATGGAAACGAGGAGGAAAGTGCATCAACCAGTTTAGCAAGACGGATATTATATGATCTCCCAGAAGTAGTTGTTATGGCTACAACAAATCCTACAAAATTTGATATGTACAAGCCTCCTTTGGATGGATTAGAAACCAGTAAATATGCCGAATTATTTAGTTTGGAAGGTATACAAGATTTACATAGTTGGTTAAAGAAAGATTACCAAGGACCATTACTTACTGATGTAGATGAACCCTATTCTACAGCAACAGAAAATGCAATGGCTAAGTTGTTAGGTTATTTAAGACAAGTTTATAGAATGTTTGCTCAATGGGATTTTGGTTACCCTGGATTAATGTTTGCAGTCGATGACGATTTTTTAATAACAGAAGAAGATTTTGCTACTCCGAATAATTCTGTTCACAATTCTTATCAACCAAGTGGTTCTATAAAGAATGTTGAAGGTAAGAGAACGAATGATAGTTTAGCTATAGCAGGAAAATACTTGGAAGCTGTAAGAGTGTATGGTACACAAAGAAATTTACAAGAATTTGGTTTGAGTGAAAGACAGAAATCTTTACCTGTGAAGTTCGATTATTCTTTAGTAGCAGGTGTTTTAGTTCCAAAAACTGACCAAGTTAATAAAGTAGCTACAGTGGAGATTGTTACTCATAGACTACAGGTTCCAGGCTTTTTGATAGATGATGAAACAAAATTTAATGAGGGATATCCTGTAATATGGGTACCCGCTGTAAGTGGAATTAGTGGTAGATCCATGGGTGATTGTGTGAAAGCAACAAGAATTTCTGACTATTCTGGTCTTAATCTGGTTATTGGAAAAAATTTAACAAGATTGGTAGAGCTTATAGGTAATGATGATCCCTCAAAGTGGAATTCTAATGGAACTATCGAATTGAATCTATAACTGGTTCTTCGCCAGTTCTAGCATGCTAACTATATTCCAAATTTGAGTTCTAGTATATCCTGGAATGTTGGGATCACTAGTTATTTCGTCAAGAATAGAAATAGCAGTGCTTAATTTAATATCCAATTCTCTCTCATTTTCCTCTAAATTTTTCTTTGCCAACTCTGTAGCATTCCTTATATTTCTTGGTACTGTTCGGTCCTCTATTATATCTGTAAGTTGCTTTACTATTGGTTCCAAATTTTTCATTAATACCACAATCATTGTTCCATCAGCCTTCTTAATTTTGGTTCCATCTCTTTAAGCCTGCTTGTAATTCTTTCCTCAGTTTTCTCAACTGTTTTCAGTCTTAGCTCCAAATCTTCTATTTTCTCCCCTAATTCTTTTTTTATTTCGCCAGCATCTTTTTTAACCATTATAGGACCGGCAATCTTATAAGCTTCTTTCAAATCGGCCTTCATCAACTCGTCTAAGGCCTTTTCGGTTTCCAGATGTTGTAGCTTGATATTCTCCTTCTGTATAAGAATTGTTTGCAGTTGCTGTTGCAATGTTTGAAATTGTTCTATTAATTCTTTGTCATTTTCTACCATCATTATCACTCCATTTCCTTACCAACGCCGATAAGCGACAAATATGAATTTATTACGGCTTTCAGATGACTTATTTTATCTGCTTCTATTTCGATTATCAGAGTATTCTTTTTTGTTTTAATATTAATTTTTATATTCTTATCTTTCGCGATATCTGGTTCTAGACTTTTTTTGAAAATATCCGGATTTTTACATTCGATTTCTATTGTTGCTTTCATTAGAGTTAATTTTGTTTTGAAATTTTATTAAGTGATAATATGTTATTGAACAGTATATGAATCTTCTCCAACAGTTACTATTTTTCTATAGAAAACTCGTATACCTATTTCAATAAATAAACCATCTGCAGTTTCCACATGTTTTTGAGTATCATCAAAATATTCTAATCCTTTATACTTTTTTAAATAACTAGCGATTTCTTCTTGTGGAGTGTCATATTCCATACCAGGTTTTGATTCACTGTGGACATAAAGTATTTGTACATCCTCCACATCGTATCCTTGTGAAATAAATAATTTTTTGATTGGATTTGTGTTCATTCTTGTCATTTATCTCACAATAAATAATAAAGAACACATATTTAAACATCAATTAGCAGCATAGCTTGTGTAATATTCACCACTAACTATGTTGTTCGTATCTGAGACAAAAGCACTTAAAGTATATATCTTGCCGCTGATTAAACATGAATTCAGTTTAACCTCCCATCTATCTCCTGTAAAAGTAGTTGCATTGGTATATATTGTATCATGAATAGAGCCTCTTACAACACCTCCTGCTAGTGATGCGCCACTGGTCAGATTAACTGCGAATCCAGCGAGAGTTACATTTTGCTGAGTACAAGTCAAAGCATTTGTGGAAACGTTTGACGGTGAAATTTTGAGCTGGTTGAACCCTATATTATTGCTGTTATCCGATATTCTTACTGTTATAAATTCTATATTGTCTGTGCACGCATTAAACCTGATAGTCCATTCACCATTGCTTATCGTCCCATTACTTCCCCTATCCTGCTTCTCTACACCTGTAATATTCACAATACCGGTATTTACCAAAGTTCCGTTGTAGAAAAATGATGATGTTCCGTTTACAGTAACATTTCTTTCAACACAACCAGCAACAGACCGTGTTGGTTTAATTATGACTAACCCAATTAAAAAAATCAATGAAAGTCCGAGAAAAATTTTTTCACTACGCTTCATAATAATAATATTCTTCTATGATTGTAATTAAATTTTGTTTATCTTGTTTTTGCATTAACAACAGTTCTTGGTGTTTCCTTTGCGAAAATTCTGTAACCGCAAAAAGGACATCTTATTCTCCCTTCCAATTTTTCAGTAATCTTACCACAGCTAATACACTTGAACCCCATTTAACCCACCTCTTTGATATCAGATTTTACCACATATGCTGATCCACTAAATTTTACACCGCATTTTTTACATTTCCAAATACCGGCTGCCACTCGTTTCACAGCCTTTCTTTTACACACAGGACAAAGTTGTCTCTCCCTGACTTTGCTTTCAATCTGTCTTATTGCAGACTTAACTCTAGTCCCATACCTCGGACCAAACCTACCGGCAATTCCGATTTTTTTAGTTTTTGTCATGCAATCATCTCTTTATTCTAAACTCCTTCTTTTTCGAGATACTTGCCAACACAGTTTTTATTTGTTCATCGGTGATTATCGATTTTATTTGACCATCCTGATATAATTGCAATAAATATAATTCAAGCTGATTTGCCAGTTCTGGCTTGACAAGTTTCAGCCTCCCTAATCTTTCGGTAGCTTCCTTTGACAAAATTTTGTGTAGAACACTTTTTTTCAGATGCTCTAATTTTTGCATTTCTTCAATTTGCTCTGCGTCGGTATCATTCATTTTTTTATCTCCATGACAATTTTACTGATGAATTCACTACCCCTTTGGGTGATCACTCTTCCGCCAGTTTTTCTTTTTTCTAAAAAACCTGCATTCTCTAGTTGCTGCAAAATCTTCCTAATAGCCTTTCCACCTGATTTCACAGTCTTCTCAGGTTTATGTCCCCTCTCCTTTCTTCCACCATAAAATGTTCTAAGTCTTGAGACACCAACCGATCCATCTAGTGATATTCTCCTAAGGACTGAAGCCGCTCTTACATACCACCAGTCTCTTCTTCTCGGGGGAAATTTTTTATGCGGACCTGTCTTAGCAAATCTAGCCCATTCTGGCATTTCAAGTTCTTTCATTTTTTCAAATTCTCTTGCACATCTTTCAACAAAAACAGATGCACTTATTTCTTTCAACAAATGTTTGTTCATATCTATTCTCCCTTTTCTTCTGCCTGCGTTTGTGATGTGAGTAAGATATATGCTGTTACACCAATGACAACAACAATACCCCCTGCTATTAGCAGTAACACCAAAACAGCAGTTTCTGCAGTACCTAACTTACATATTTCAAGACTTTTATTTATTTCGCATCCTTTCTTTAAACGGGCGATATATTCAACAACAAATAGTAATACAAATATAGCGATGAAGACAACAATCATTCCAATTCCAACGATTTTCCAGTTTAGGGTCATCACATCACTTGTAAGGAGTTCTGAATATATTTTTGCAATTCAGACATTTTATAGTTAGGGTTTTAGTTTTAGAATCCAGCCTGACAGTAGAAGAGTAGCCTGGCACTAGTAGAGCATTGCATTTCTTGCAGAAGCTTCTTTTTTGTGGTTTTGTTAGTCTGACATTATACCTTAAACCAATTTTTTTTGCAAGCTGAACATATCTTTTAGCCCTTTCAGGTAATTCTCTGTGGATTTTTTTGGCTAGCCTTAGAAGAATGTTTGTTCTTTCTTTTGCTATCTTGACCTGCCAGTCAGGTTTTCTGCTCCTTTGTCTCATTCAATAAATATTATTTATTTCAGATAGTAAAAAGCAGAATGTTTTGAAAAGCAAAGACTTAAATACTTTTTTATCTTCATTACTACTTAATAGTAAAGGTAATTGTTATGAATAGACGTGGATCAATTTATACTGCTTCGTTATTACTATTAACCGCAGCTTTAGCATGTGGAAGCCCTGCACCAGTTCCTCCAGCACCGCCTAGTGGTACTTCAGCTCCACCTGTTGCAACATCAGCTCCGGTTCCATACTCATCTGGTGATAGTAAAGGACCTATGTATGTACCTGTTGATGTTCAAGGTTGTACTAGATCTTCTGATGGAAAATTTTATGCTCATACTGCTGCAATAAATTATCCTCAACCCCCACAACCAGGGCAAAAAGTACAAATACGAATTTATGTTGATGGTAAATTAACAGAACTTTCTCTTTATCCAGCTCCTGTGTGGGAGTTAGGATCCTTTCCTGAAGGTACTCGGGTTGGCGATGGTTATGATGCGTGGGAATGTAAAGATACTGCAGCTCAACAACCTACAGAACCTACTTATACGCCATCAGCTCCAGATAGTAATGATGGTAATGATGGTAATGGTGGTGGAAATGGGGATGGTTCTGGAACGCAACCCACTCCAGAAAAAGCTGGTGGCGACGCACAAGCAACACCAGGAAATCCAAGTCCCTAAGGATGATAAAAATGTTTAAAAAATTAATACAACTGGCATTGGTCTTTTTGATAATTTTAACTAGCCTAAATTTTGTATTTGCATCCAACACCTGTTCAACCTGTTCACCTTTAACTGAAAGTAGATTGTATGCAGCAACAGGAGACAACGGCAGAATTTATGTTTTCGACGGTACTTCATGGTCAATATCTCATGACAGTGACGAATCACAGATATGGGCATTAGCAACTTTCAATAATAACATTTTTGCCGGTACTGCAAATAGCGGAAAGATATTGAAGTTTGATGGAAATTCATGGACGACTGTTTTGGATACCGATAAAACATATGCAGAGGCCTTCTGTTCATACAACAACAAACTTTACGCAGGTGTTGATCCTTCAGCTAAAGTATATTCATCTGTTGATGGTAGCACATGGTCAGTAAATAAAGAATTTTCTGAAGGTTATTTAAGATCAATGGCCGTTTTCAACGGAAAACTTTACGCAGGAACTGGATACAATGGAAAAATATTTGCTTATGACGGTTCAACATGGTCTAAAGTAGCAGATCTTCCTGAGAAATGGATATTTTCACTAGAGGTCTATAACAATAAATTGTATGCAACAACGGGAGATGACGGTAAGGTTTATTCAACATCAGATGGTTCAACGTGGACTGTCGCAACAGACTTTCCAGAATTACAATTATTCTCATCTGAAGTCTACAATGGAAAGTTATATGTCGGTACCTATCCTGAAGGAAAGGTCTATGTTTTCGACGGCAGCACATGGTCATTAGGCTTTGATTCAACAGAAGATAATATTGCAGCACTGAGAGTATTTCAAAATAAACTTTATGTAGGTACATCACCTAATGGAAAAATTTATGTTTTCGACGGCAGCACATGGTCATTAGCAACAGATACACCAGAAAGGAAAATTTACGCATTTACTGCAGGATGTGGCGGAACTACAACTACTACTTCAACTACTACATCAACAACCACAACAAGTACGACATCCACTACTAGCACCACCTCAACAACTCTTCCATCTACATTCATTGTTGATGTTCTTTCAGTAGATGCAACCCCATCAAGTATCAACAGAGGAAATAATATAACAATCCAATCTAACGTGAAACTTGTTGAATCCCAATCAGGATCTTATGGAGTAACTGTCAAATGGTTCATTGATGGTGTCTTAAAAACAACCCAGACTGTGTTTCTCCAAAAGGGGGAAACAGTCACTTTAAGCAGATCATTTGGCACATCAGATTTATCTTCAGGTTCTCATTCAGCAAAAGTTCAGGCCGAGATAAGCACTTCTATAGATAGCGAAATAGATACATTCCAGATAACAGGCAGTGGTGGATCAACAGATTTCAGAATAGGTAGTTTATCAGTTTCACCATCAACCATTTGTCAAGGCAACAGCCAGACTATTGATTTTTCAATTCCAGTTACTTTACAGGGTGGTAGTGATAATACAGAGGTTTTAACACAATTTTATATAGAAGATAATGATGGCGGCTTCATACAAGTTGATTCACAGCGACTGATTTTAGATGTGGGTGAGACACGAACATTCTCAGGATCATTCAGCTATTCTGCCAATAGATTTTCATTAAGATCTCACGATGTAAAAGTTGTTGTTCAGAACGGGGATAGTGATACAGAATTTGCAATGTTGAATGTAGTATCATGTCCGTTATTTAATCAACAGAATATTGATGTTGGCTTTATCAATTTGAGTCCAGAATTTCCAAATCAAGGTGATATAGTTGTAGGTTCAGTTCCTATAACTCTAAGGCAAACAACTGGATTGCCAAAAGATGTATTCGTCACGGTTGAAGTCGATAACAGCCTAGTAACATCAACATTACTTCATTACAACATCATGTCAACACAAACATTCCAATTTACAATAAATAGTGGCGCTCTTTCAATCGGTGGTCACACTTTACAGGTAAAAGCAAATCTAGATGGAATAACCGACTCATCTTTGAGGTCTTTCACAGTAGGTCCTTTACCTCCTGCTTTGCCAGGATCGCCGTTGCATTGTTTAGTTGTAGATGACATTTGGAGTGATAGACAATTAAGAGATGGTGAAAATTTCCAGATATCAACTAGAATCAGAAACTGCGGTTCTAGTAGCGAGACAGTAACACAAACTTCATTAGAAGGTTTTAATAGAACAATGAGTTCAACTGTATTTTTATTGGGACCTGGTCAGAGTAAAGATTTAACATTTACAGTTTTTGTTCCGGACGAATTTTATGGTGAAACTACATTGAAAGTTAAAACATTAAGCTCATTTGCTACAGACCAGTTGACTAAGAATTTCATTGTTCAGTCAGGATTTCCATCATTAAATGTTGACTCACAATTTGCAGTAACAGAATGTAGAGTAACTCCAATCCAGTTTAAGATTTTCAACTCAGGACCTGTAAGAGATACCTTCACTGTTTCAGCATCAAGTGATTTTGCGAGTTGGTTCACTACCTTACCTCAACAAGTAACATTAGAAAGCAAACAAAGCAGAATTATTGAAGCTTTAGTTAATGTGCCATGTGGAACGGAGCCGGGATTATATCAATTTACGCTTAATGCTAAAGGTTCACCAGGTGTTTCTGTGACTTCAACATTGAAGGTTACTAAGCCAGTTGTATTTCCTAAATTTACATTACCTACAGGCTTCGCTGTTGGTTTTCAGGAGTGGTTTACATCTTTCAGTGAAACTATGAAAGGTATTTTACCTTGGATACTATTATCTGCTCTAATATTGTTACTCGCAGTAGTATTGATTTACCTATTCCCAGCATTGCTGCTATGGATACTATTATCTGCTCTAATATTGTTACTCGCAGTAGTATTGATTTACCTATTCCCAGCATTGCTGCTATGGATACTATTAGCCGCATTAATAATGTTGTTTGGAATTGTTTTGGCATATTTATTATCTGAAACAACATTTCCAACTATGGAGATGGAACTGCCAAGAAAAGGGAGAAGAGTTCCTGAAAAATGTTTAGATGGGCATAACTGCTGATTATTTTGATTTTAAATATCTTTTTTTGCATTAATTCTTAGTGATTGAATGCCAGCTAAGGTAGAAGACACAAACCCGACAACACAACTGACGATTACAGTCCTTACTTTTGAAAGGATGAGAAAACTGTTGAATAGATACAGACAATTGTATGGGTTACAGACGTATGATGATTTGGTTAATTTCTTGATTAATAATAGACCGAAAGTTGAGGAAGACGAGGATTAAAATAAAGAATTGTTGGGAGTGATATAGATGGGAAGGTTGTGTTACATTGTTGATCGATTTAACAAAATTTTGGCTGTTAATCACGGTAATGATGAGGATGTAAAAAGATATGCTGAAGGAATTTGGGGAAAAGAGAATGTACCTTATTCTATATATGCAGAAACTGAAAGAGGTGTAACACCTGTGGTTTTAGGAGTAGGTCTCACATTGAGAAATCCTGATGATACAAGATTTTATGAAAGAATATATCCTTAGATAAGGGTTAGGGTTTCTACAAACCCAAATGGGGTCTGTTAACTTAACAGATCCCTTAACAGGGGTCTGTTAACTTAACACAAAATCACCCCTAATCCCTTGATAAATTCATC
>CAYJVB010000026.1:0-11222 GCA_964373575.1 uncultured archaeon
TTTGATGAATTTATCAAGGGATTAGGGGTGATTTTGTGTTAAGTTAACAGACCCGTATCAAATCAGTTCTTTAACAACCTTCTCTGGATCATAAATTTCAAAATCCCTGTACTCTTGACCTTTCCCCAAAAACAAAACAGGTTTCTTCAGTACATAAGCAGCTGATAAAATACTCCCCCCCTTCTTTGAAACATCATTTTTAGTCAATATTAATGCATCCACGCCTACAGCTTCATCAAACATCCTGCACTGATTAATTATATCATTACCTGTCATGCTGTCCAAAACTAAAATCTTCAAATCCGGTTTATTAACCCTAATAACTTTTTGTAATTGATCCATGAGATTTTTATTCGTATGAGACCTTCCAGCCGTATCAGCAAGCACAACATCTATACCTTTCAATTGCGCATGTTTAACAGCATCAAATACAACTGCTGCAGGATCGCTTCCATACTGATGCTTTATCACTTTAACTTTCAGCCTATTTGCATGTTCTTCAAGCTGTTCTATAGAAGCAGCTCTGAACGAATCACCGGCAGCAAAGACAACAGAATATTTTTTTTGTACTAACCAGTTGCCAAATTTAGCCAATGTAGTTGTTTTCCCAGATCCATTAAAACCTAAGAAAGCTATCAACATTGGCCTCTTTTCTTTTCTCGACTTTTCAGCTAAATCTTGGACATCAATTTTAGGCACAGTAAGCACCTCAAGTAAGCTATCTTTAATTGTTTTTTGAATAACCTCTTTCACTTTGATTCTATTTGCATCCTTGCCTATCAAATTCTTTTTTATATCCTCTTTCAACTTTTCAATTACTTCAACAGCAACATCAGCTTCAAGCAAGTCTACTTCTATCTCATCAAAAATACCAGCAAGATCATCTTCAGTGATTTTTCTTTCAACAACTTTTTTTACAACTTTCTCAGTAATTTCCTTGATAATATGCTTTTTTTCAGAAACAGGTTTTTCCTTCTCTTCGGTTTTCTTAACTTTCTCTGATTTACCAGTAACTTTTTTAGTGACAGTTCGTACAATATCGGTTAACTTTTTCTTAAGGAGATCAAACATCATGGTCACTTAATTTTGTTTTTGCATGATTCTCTGTATGTCAAATTCTAATTCAACCAACTCTTCTGCAGTTTTCATCATATCATTTTCGATTGTTTTTAGACCATCATTGAGCACTCTCCTATTGTCTTCCAGTATGTTTTTTGATTTGTCAAAATTAACATCGACTGCAACATCAGATCCTATTAGGATTATCATCTTATCAGCATCTTCCAACGAACCTTTCACATATACACCAGAACCTAGAGGGATAAAAATATTATTGTCATTTTGATTTTTGAGTTCATCTAGAGATGCGAGTGTGTTATTGACTTCAATCAATCTGTTTAAAATTAAATTTCTTCTACTATCCAAAACCTTTGCTCTTTGCTGAAGTACTTGATATCTTATAACCTTGTCTCTTTCTTGTTCATCAACCATGAAATTATCTTCTTTCATAAACTTTTAAACCAATCCTATTCAATTTTAAGATAACTAGCACAAAATTAGATGATATAAGTTAGTGAGATTTGTTAAGTATAGACAGAGAATTATAGATGAATATATGAAAGGCAGAAAACCATGAATAAAAAATATAAAATTTTAATTTTTAGTGGACCCTATGGGCATCAAAGTATAGGTCAAGCAGCAAATGATTTTTTAATCGATATACCAAATGTAGATATTAAAACAATTAATTTCTATGATAATCTTCAAACTACCTCGAAAGCTTTTGTTATAATTTACCGTTATTTACCCTTCTTATTCAAAATTCCATTTGAAATTAGTAAAAATCCAAATGCCATGAAGATGATAAAAAATCATATTAACGATCGAAAAGGAAATAACATAATAAAAATATTGAAAAAAGAAAACCCTGACATAGTGATAAACGTTTTTTGGGAATACATACCGGTATTGGATAAAGTTAAACGCTCACATAAATTCAAATTGATTAACATAATAACAGATCCTGTTAATTTTCATCCCATCCTCATTTCTCACGAAGCAGATTATAATTTTAGTTTCGGCAAATCTCCTACACAAATTGCCAAAAAATACAACATAAATAAGAATAAAATTATTACGACTGGTTGGCTGGTAAGAAAGAATTTTTTTAAATCACACAATACTAATAAAATACGAAAAAAATTAGATATTAAGAACGATCTCACTTTTCTTATTTGCGGCGGAAGTGAAGGAACTAGTGGTATTTTGTCAATATTACCTGTTCTATTTTTAACAAAATTTTCACGCCCATTACAAATAATATTCATTAATGGTCATAATAAAAAATTATCGGGAATCATAAACAAATTATATAAAGCAGCTTCTAAGATAAACCCAAAGATACCAAAGATCATTATAAAAAACTTCACTGACAGAATGGATAAATATATGTCAGTATCAGACTTAGTGATCGGCAAAGCTGGACCTAATTTGATATTTGAGAGTGTTGCTTCAAAAAAGCCGTTCATCGCGATCTCACACATAAGTGGACATGAAGACGGAAATCTAAAAATGATCGAAAAATATAATATAGGATGGGTGGCTGAAGATATGATTTCTTTTAATAAAATTATAAAAAAGATAATTTCCAACCCAAAAATTTTAGAAAATAAAAGACAATATCTAAATAAATTAGCCGAATTTAGTTATGAAGCTGGAGTGCAACTTAGAAAAAAAGTTATAGAATTGAGAGATTCAAAACTATAAATTCAATCCCATCTCATCTCTTGCAACGTCTTTCAATAATCTTATAAGGTTTATCAGATTTTTCCTCTTTATCGCAACTGCTCCCACGGTTCTGTACTTACTACTAGCTCTAGTTAAATGATCATGCTTTGTTTGGTTGATTCTAACAAAAGTCTCTTCCCCGGGGTAATTTGGTTTGAATACATTAAGCCATAAAGTTTCATCCCCCTGTTGGTCAATTCTCCCAACAAATTTGCTATCCCCCGTATAGTAGAATATTTTCGCCGGACCCTTTTCATCATAGTTAACTTTCTTTTCTATCAATAGCCTCTCCAAAATTTTTGTAACTGTATGCCTATTAAGCTCAAGTAAGCTTGCTATATCCGTTATCGTTAACCCTCTCGTGCTGGATCTCAGAGTTTGCAATACTCTTCCTGTGTTTTTTGTGTCATATTCAACCTCTCCTGCCCTTTTTCTTTCGATCATTCACATATCACCCAAGATATATTTATAAGGTGGTATATATAAATGTTATATATATAATATCTATACATTACTGCCAATGAGGGTTGAAACACAAGTTATGCGATAAGACTTGGCATATTAAATACTTTTTTAAAAAAGAGCATGGGTCCAGGCAGAATTGAACTGCCCCCCCTGCCTATCTTAGATATTCTCCTGTAAGGGCAATGTCCTAACCGATAGACTATGGACCCTTGAAAATACACATATCACAATGCACTTAAACTTTTTGTCCCAAAGTATTAATTAGTGATGTGATGAGAAGAGAAGAAGAAATCTTTGGATTTAAACCAATTTTGGAGAAACCTCAGCTAGTTGATAATAAATCAATAATACAATATGACGAAGTTTCAAAACAACTTAGTGTAATCTCCAAATATGTTGCCATGCTGTCAAAAAGGGTTGACGATGCATTAGCTTTAACTAGAGTGCAAGAAGAGAAAATAAAAGATATTGAAAACAGGATAGAAACTTTAACTGCAAGAGAATTAGAATAATTTTATTATAATTCACAAGTGTGCATGATGGATAAGAGAACCTTTCTATGGGCCCTTTACGATTTTGCAAATACTCCTTTAACGGCTGCTATAGGGGGTCTATACTTAGCTCAATGGATAGTATTAGATAACGGTCTCGATGAAATTTGGTATAGTGGAATATTTACTTTAGTTACAGTTTTTCTTCTTATAACTTCACCTTTTTGGGGGGCATGGTCTGATAAGATAGGCCGGAGAAAGCCTTTCATTACTGTGATGACTTTTATTTTACTAATAGCAGGAGGGCTTCTTGGTCTTGTAGCAACTTCTTCTTTGTCTTCACTCACAAGAATAACTTTAGTTTTGATACTATTTTTTATTATACAGTATTTCTATCAAGTCAGCTTGATCTTCTATAACTCCCTCCTAAAAAAATTATCCACACCTACCACAATTGGAAAAATTTCTGGAATTGGACAACTATTTGGAGAATTAGGTTGGCTTTTGGGTCCAGCTATATTACTTCCATTTGCTACAGGGCAAATAACTCTATTGGGCGAACCTGGAAGAGCGCAAGTTTTTATTCCGGCTGTTTTAATTCTTGCCGTTTTAGGTTTACCAATGGTTTTTTGGTTTAAAGAACCGAAAACAAAGACAAAGGAGAAAAAGGTAGATTTTAAGATTGTTTACAACAAGACAATTGAAGGATTCACATCTTTGATTAAGAAAAACAAAAATGCAGCTTTTTTCCTAGTTGGTTTCATGTTAGTTTCAGATGCACTCCTGACAAGTCAGCTCTATTTCGCGATATATCTAGATCAGATGTTTAAAATAAATGATACCCAAAAATTTTTAGCTTTGGCGTTACTTGAAGTAGTTGCTATTATCAGTGCCTATATCATCGGAAAACTAAGCGATACCTATGGAATGAAAAAATTTCTTATTTTATCATGTTGGATTCTTGTTTTTGGATTCTTTTCTCTTGCTATGAATTCGTCTTTAATTCTTGTCTATATCCTTGCCTTAATACTTGGTGTAGGGTTTGCGGGTTTTTATGTCACTAGCAGAGGTTTGTTACTGAAAATCTCTCCAATTTCACAACATGGAGAATATTTTGGTTTTTATTCTACCTTTCAAAAGTTCGCTTCAATAATTGGTCCATTAACCTGGGGAGCCATTGTATTATTATTAAAAGATTATGGGTTAGTTAGGTATCGTGTAGCTATATTAGCATTAACCATTTTGATGCTAATTGGAACATTAATATTGAGAAAAGTTTCTGAAATAAAAAGTAGCGAAGGGAAGATTTGAACTTCCGGCCTCAGGGTTATGAGCCCTGCGAGCACTCCATTGCAGTCTGCTATCGCAGAAGACTGCTCCACTTCGCTGTGCTATCAATACAATACACTAATTACTTAAATGTCTTTCTCTTTACTATACTGATAAAAACCTTTCTCCCTCTAGTAACACTTCTATCAACCCTAGTTCTAACCATTCCAATTTTCTGCAGATATTTAACATGTTGAGACAAAGTATTCTGCGCTATTTTATCATAATTTTTATTATACTCTTCCAGCAATTCAGTAGAAGTAAACTCATTATTCTTAGATAAAGCTTCAACGACATTTTTATCAATACCTTCCAATTTCTCTTTGATTATTTCCATTTTAACAGCTTTAACCTCTGGCATAACCTGCTTCACATGTTTCACCAAAAGTTTATCAGAATTTTCTTCCTCAGCCAATCTACTTGCCTTCCTCAGCAGCTCCAATGCAACCCTAACATCTCCACTTCTATTTACGGCATGATTCGCACACATCAATGAAACACCATTTTCAACTACTGCAGATCTAAAAGCATCTTTGCATCTTTCTTCTACTATATCTTTCACTTCTTGAATAGTGTAAGGTTTGAATTCTATCTCTTCAACATCCAAACTACTTTTTATCCTTGGTTCTACATTCAAGAAAATATCTTTATAATTTGAAATCATAACTAATCCAATCGGATTTTGCACATACTGGTTCAACCGCAGCAAATCATACAATGCAGTTTCATCTTTTTTAACAAGCTGGTCAACCTCATCCAAGCAAATTATCAATCCTGTATTTTTCTTTTTCAAAGCCTCAATCAATCTGTCCAGTACTTCATTCTTTGATACACCTCTATCAGGAATAAAACGATCCAACTCATGAACTAGTTTTGTCAAAATTGCAATAGCAGAGTTGAAATCCCACGTATTGACATAAACTGTTTTAATACCGGAGTACTCTTCAAATTTCCTGAATATGACTTTAGCAACTGCAGTCTTTCCTATGCCTGGCGATCCATAAACAAAAGTGTTCTGTGGCTTCCTCGACTTGCTTGCTGGTTCTATATTTTTTGCTATCCTTTCAATCTGGTGTTCTCTGTGCGGCAATGCTTCTGGTAAATATTCAGGCGACAATACACCCTCATTCTTGAAAATTTTTGACTCATAGGACATAAATAAAATATCACAGTTAAGATTAATTACGATATCTTCACTAAATAGTTTATATATTTTAGTATAGAGGATAGTTGTAGGTGAACATTTTGAAAATTAAGATAATTAATTTATCACAAAATTTAAACTTAGATGCTTCAGTTTTTCCAGGAGACCCAGAGGTTAAGTTTCAAAAATTTGCGAATGTTGAAAATGACGGTTTTAATTTAAGCCAATCATTTTTTGGAAACCATACAGGTACACACATTCAAACCAACTTGGTTGTAGAAAGTAGGGGAAAAAAATTGTCCAATTATGATATAAATGACTTCCATGCTGATGGTTTGCTAATAGATGTTTCTAATAAATCGAATGATGCACTAATCGATATCAATGTTATAAAATCTTTACCTCAAGATTTGTCTAAAAAGGCCGTTCTTTTTTACACAAAATATAACAATCATATCAAAGATAAAGAATATTTTTCATATACACCGACATTATCCATTAAGCTTATCGATGAACTGTTGAAAAGAAATTGCAAAATTATATGTATAGATTCTCATAGTATTTGTTCTGGACCGTTTGAACAATATAAAAAATTCATTGGTAAGAAAACATTGTTGGTGGAAGGCCTAGTCAACTTGGAGAGATTAATCGGAAAAAAATTTGAATTCTTCGCAATACCACCAATAACAGATACAGAAGCTTTCCCAGTAACCGCATTCGCAATGTTAAAATAGTAAAATGACAATAGGTAAAAGATTAATGTATTATGGTTTATATTAGAAGCATGTCAGGTCGAATATATCAGATTAACAAAAAACTAGAAACACCAGGGGAACATGGATTACCAAAACTTCCTGTAGAATCATCTTTAGTTACCTATAGAGGAATTGATGGAGATTTCAATGTGTATAGACATGAGAAAAAACATGACGATCCTGACATGGCATTACTTCTCTTTCCATTAGAGATGATACATAAATTGAATAAAGAAGGATGGCCGGTTAGCCCTGGAGATTTGGGAGAAAATATAACAACAACAGGAATCCCTTATGATAATTTTGCTCCTGGTAAAATATATAGGCTTGGTGATCAAACTGAAATTCAGATTTCCCGACCTTGCACAGCATGTCAGAATCTTTATCTCCTTCCATATGTAGGACAAGAAAGAGGACCTACTTTTCTAAAAACACTAACTTGGAAAGAAAATGGGGTTATAAAGAATAGAAGAGGTTGGTATGCAATAGTTTTGAAAGAAGGTCCAATTAGAAAAGAAGACTCAATAGAAGAAATAAATTAGTTAAATCACTCAACTACAAGATAAATTCTCCTGTTGTTTTTCCCTTTATTTTCCTTCCCAACAATTTTAATTCTTCCAATCTCATTTGTTTTAGCTACGTGTGTTCCACCATCTAACTGTGCATCAAATCCAACAATGTCAACAACTCTCGGATCTCCATACTTTTCATACAATTTCCTATCAACCCTCATTAAATTCGGATTCTTTTCAACCTCGTCCCATGTAGTCATTTTCGCAACAATAGGCAATCCCTTTTGAACAATATGATTTGATTCATCTTCAAATTTTTTGATTAATTCATCATCCAAACTCTCTATACTGAAATCCAACCTAGCTCTATCAGGGTAAATATTGCTTCCTGTGAACATAGCAGTAGGAAAATGTTTTCTGATCACACCACATATGACATGACATGCCGAGTGCAAGCGCATGATGTGATATCTTCTATCCCAATCAATTTTCCCCAGCACTCTATCTCCAACTTGAAAATTAGGATCACCTTCTATAATGTGAACGATATTCCTGTTTTCATCATATATTGTCTCAATAACCTTTGTTCCGTTAATATTACCTGTATCACCAATTTGACCTCCTGCAGTAGCAAAAAAAGCAGTTTTATCAAGAACAACTTTGGTTCCATCAACAGCAACAACCGTAGCATCAAACTCTTTCAGATAAGGATCTTTGTAAAATAATTTTTCAGTCACTTGAATAAATCCTAATCATTTTTTCATTACTCTATCAGCTTCTATGTCACCAAAAACTTCCTTTCTTGTCTCAGGTCTTAATGTTGGAAATAGTTTAACATCTCTGATAGAAATATTGTTCGTCAACAGCATTATCAATCTGTCTATGCCAACACTAATCCCACAAGTTGGTGGCATCCCATGTTCCATCGCCCTAAGAAAATCATCATCCATTGGATGCGCCTCTTCATCCCCGCTTTCACTTCTTTTCAATTCTTCTATAAAGTTTTTTTTCAGCTGCATAGGATCATTTATTTCAGAATAATTATTGCCATATTCTTCCCCGCAAATGAATACTTCAAATCTTTCCGTAAAATCAGGGTCAGCTTTGCATTTTCGTGATAAAGCAGATACCTCTACAGGATAATCATAAACTATAGTCGGTTGTATCAATTTCGATTCAACCAGTTCTTCAAAAATTGCACCAACGACTTCACCTTTTTTTGCATCTTCTCGAATTTCTATTTTGTTATTTTTGGCAAACTTTATCAAATCTTCCCTTGTACTTTTGATGACGTCAATTTTAAGATGTCTTTTAATGGCATCAACCAATTTTATTCTTTCCCACGGCGGTTTAAGATCTATTTTATACCTTTTATACATCACTTTAGTTGTTCCAATAGCTTTTTTTGCAGCATAAGCTGTTACATTTTCAACTAATTTCATACCGTCTTTGTAATCTGTGTATGCAGTCATTGCCTCAACTATAAGGAATTCTGGATTGTGTGTACTATCTATTCCTTCATTCCTGAAATCCGGAGAGAATTCGAAAACTTTCTCAAATCCACCAGCAATCAATCTCTTAAGATACATCTCATTTGAAATTCTAAGATACATCTTCATGTTCAAAGCATTGTGGTGTGTCACGAAAGGTCTTGCAAATGCACCTCCATAAATCGGCTGCAATATCGGCGTTTCGACTTCTATGTAACCTTCTTTAATAAAATAATCTCTCATCGCCTGTATGATTTTGCTTCTTATTACAAATGTTTTCTTAACTTCAGGATTCATTATCAGGTCAAGATACCTTTGTCTATACCTCGTTTCCACATCTTTCAAACCAAACCACTCTGAAGGTAAAGGACGAAGAGATTTGCACAAAACATGAAGTTTCTCAACCCAAATACTCAATTCTCCTTTGTGGGTTTTAAAAATGAAACCTTCGACACCTATTATATCTCCAATGTCAAGTTTTTCCAATATTTTGTATGATTCTCCAAGACTGTCCACTGTAAAATAAGATTGAATTCTGCCTGAAAAATCTTCTATGTCAGAAAAACTAGCTTTGCCATGCAACCTTATACTTCTGATTCTCCCAGCTATTTTTACTTTTACTTTCTCCAGCCTGTCTCCAGCCTTAATTTTTGAGTATTTTTCTTTTAAACCTTCAACCAGGTGTGAGCGTTCATAACGATATCCGAATGGATCTAAACCCATAGATCTTAAATCATCTATTTTTTTTCTCCGTTCATTTACAATTTGATCCAAAGTTTTTTCCTGTTTCATAATATTCATTTATAGCACCTTAATTATTTTAAATAAGCGCAATTTTCATGTGTAAAACATATGCCTATTCCTTCCAGATGCAATCTTAAATTTCGCATAGTTTTACTACTGTAGGCATCATAGTCTGGATATGCTAAAAGAATTTCACCCAAATATATTGCGTTAGTTCGATCATAGACATTTCTCTGGGTTAAATAATTTTTTACAAATAAAGTTAATCCACCAAAACTATTATGATTGCCATGATTCAATCCAAGTAGTTGCAAGCAATCATGTAATTTCCATCCAGGGTTATTAATTCTACCGGGATGTATTCTATAAGGTCGATAACCTTTTTTAGAGATTGTTAAAGTACCATTGTGTTCCGAAATTCTAATGAATCTATAATTTTTTCTTAGAAAACCTACTAAATCTTCACCAGTTCTAATTCTAGTTATTTTAATATTATCTGACATTTTATTCACTTTTGACAGAACTGCTGGGATTCGAACCCCAAGGAACCAGAAATGCAAATTATCCACAATTCAGGAGAAAAACCTATGAAGATAGCTATCGCTTCTTTTTCAACTTCGGTTTTAGAAATCGTACAATAAATGGACTAAGCAATCCTACAAAATCATTGCATCTTTTGATGTCCACCCATCATTCTTATCAAAATATATTTTATCAAGCAAAGGATTTAAATCTATTCCCAAATATACCGAACCTTTCTTTTACCAAAACCGAAGAACTTAACTAAAATAAAACCAACCAACATGCCACCTAAGTGTCCATAGTTTGCAACACCCGGTTCCAACCCACCAATTCCATATATCAATTGTAAAACCCCTATGAAAATGATAAAAACAATCGCCGGCATTGGAATGAACAACTGAAAATATATAATATTCATCGGGAAAAACAAGCCATATGCTGTCATCACTCCAAACACAGCACCTGATGCCCCTACCAGCGGAATATCACCTATACCTTCCAGTAGAATGTGAAACAACCCTGAACTAATACCCGTAATTAAATAAAATAATAAAAACTTTATCGAACCCATTCTTTGTTCAATTGCAGGACCAAATAGAAAAAGTCCCCACATATTAAGCAAAATATGCGTCAAATCAGCATGAACAAACATGAATGAGATGAATTGCCAATACTTCTGGTGATTAATCGCAGCAGTGGGAGTCAAAGCTAAACTATCAATAGAAGGAGGGTATACATATTCAAAAATGAACACTATAAGATTAGCTAAAATCAAGAAAAATATCATAGATCTAAAAAATTTCATTTGTTATCAACCATATTTTTCAAATCTCTAATAACATCTCCATTACCTATCGTCATTTTTATCTTATCTATTTCATTCAAGGTAAACCAGTTATAATCTTCGGCTTCATTATTTATCTTAACATCATTATTTTTAGCTTTGCATAAGTATGCTATCAGAATGACATGTTTCGGCGACG
>CAYJVB010000027.1:0-11125 GCA_964373575.1 uncultured archaeon
TATATGGTGAAAAATAATGAAAATTGGGTTAGTTTGTCCGGATCCCTTCTATTTCCCGGGTGGCATACAACAACATGTAAAATTTTTGTACAGAGCCCTCAAGAAAAGGGGTCATAGTGTAAAAGTTATTGCTCCAAGATATTCAAGTGATGAATATTATGGAAAGGATTTCATCTTGCTTGGAAAATCAAGACTCTTTTCTGCAAATGCCAGCCAATCACATATCAGTTCTCGTATAAAAAAAGAGGAATTGAGAAAACTACTAGAAAGAGAAAATTTTGATATTTTACATTTTCATAACATCGGCCTTTTTATGCAAATTCAGATTTTTATGAATTCAAAGTCTATTAACATTATAACCGTACACGGTTTGCCAGATGCTATTAGGTTGTACAAGTTCACATATCGTCTTATCAACTATCTAGTAAAAAATTATGTCATAAATAATCTGCACGGATTAATTGCTGTTTCAAAACCAATTCTTAAATTTTTGCCGAAAAATCTCAAGAAAATTAAGATGAGAATTATACCGAATGGAATTGATTTAGAGGTGTTTAATCCGAAAAACAAAAAAATCAAAAGATTTCTAGATGGGAAAATAAACATTCTTTTCGTAGGTAGAATGGACAAAAGAAAGGGTCTCAATTATCTTATTGATGCATACAACTCGTTAAAGAAAAAATATGAAAATGTTAGATTGATTGTAGTTGGTGAGGGGAATTACGAAAAAAAATGGAGAAAAAAGGTGAAGAAAAAAAAGGTGAAAGATGTTGTTTTTGTCGGTTATGTGAAAGACAGTAAATTACCAAATTATTATACAACTGCTGATATATTTTGCTCTCCTGCAACTCATGGTGAAAGTTTTGGGATAGTTTTACTGGAAGCTATGGCTTCTGGCATACCTATTGTCGCTTTTGCAAATAAAGGCTATAAATCTGTTTTACAGGATAAAGGTAGGAAATTCTTAGTTAAGCCTAAAAATACAAAAGAATTAACTAAAAAACTTGAAAAATTAATTATAAATGAAAAATTAAGAAAAGAAATGGGTGAATGGGGACTAAAGGAAGTTAAGAAATATTCGTGGGAAAAAATAAGTAAACAAGTTGAAAACTTTTATAAGGAGGTTTTTAATTATGGAAAAAGAAATTAATAAAATCCTTATTAAATTTGCAGATTTACTGTTTTGGCTCCATATATTTTGGGTAATATTTGTACTTTTTGGTGTCTTTTACAGGTTCCCCGGTATTCTGTGGGACATGCATCTATGGGCGAGTGCATTAATAATAGTTGGTGTTATAATTAACGAGTGTCCTTTAACAACGTTAGAACGGTGGATAAGAAGAAAATCCGGCCACAAGAGTATACCAAATAGGGGTTCGAGATTTTTAGAAGTGTTCTACCTTCGTACTGGTAAAAAATTACCGAACTCTTTAATGAGGATACTAGGACTTGTTTATTTTATCCTTGGTGTTGGTGTACATTTTATTGGTTAAGATATTTCATTAATCGTTTACCATATTTTTTTATAAAATAAAAATGAATATTCATTTATGAATATTTTCAAAACAAAATATGATGAATCATATTTTACGAAAATGAAAATCCCCTTTATTAGAAGAACCAAAACAATAGCCAAACTGGTTAAATCCTTCAAAAAACATGGCGATTTATTGGAAATTGGTTGTGGTGATGGATTGTTATTAGATGAACTAAAAACAGATTTTAATGTCGAGGGTATAGATATCTCTGAAGCCGCCATTAATATTGCTCAAAAACTGATAGATAAAAGAAAATTAAAACTGATGAATATTGAAAAAGAGAATATGAATAGAAAATATGATATTATACTTGCATTTAATGTGTTAGAACATCTAAGAAACCCTAAGAAAACCATTACTAAAATCAAGGGGGCTTTAAAAAGTGGTGGAATCTTCATTTTTTCTGTTCCTAATAATTATGGGATTTTCGGTACTTTGGCTACTGAAATTCTAAATTATTTTGATAAGACGCACATATCTACTTTAAGGAGAGAAGAATGGATTAATATATCGAATGAGTTGAACTTCAAAATACGAAAGATCATAAATATTACTCCATTTGGGTTAAGCAAACTGAATGCAGCAAAATATTTTGCTTCTAGTTTCATAATTGTTCTTCAAATTAAATGATATGGAATTCTGATAATAGGTTAGCTAATCCATTACCTAAAACAAATAATATATATTATTCATTCACAGTATAATTTTGTGGTGCTATGTTAAGTGTTACTTATTTCTATAGAAATAATTCTGGTTCATGTTTATTACAAATTCAATTTATTAAAAATCTAGAAAAAAATTTCAAAAAACAAGTTGAGTTTAAAAAAATTGATGTCGATAAAAACAAGGGGTCAATCACAAAATATCAGATAACTGAAATTCCTACTGTTATAATAGAGAATGATGGGAAATTGAAAGAGAAGTTTTCCGGCCTCACGCAAGAAACTTTTCTTAAGAAGGCGATTGAAAGAAATATGAAGTTATAGTTTATCCTGCAATAGAAAGCTACAAATTATCAATTGTTATTGTTATATTTATGGAGCTTCAGTTTATCGACTATCAGAAATTTCAACCGAGACTTTATCAGGAACTGATTTCAGCGACTGCTTCTCAGAAGAACACACTCTGCATACTACCAACTGGTTTGGGTAAGACGTATATTGGTGTCCTGGTTACAGCATATAGACTGGAACAGTATCCAGATAGCAAGGTTTTAATTATAGCGCCAACAAGACCTCTTGTTAATCAGCATTTACAGACATTCAAAAGTATTATGGTTTTAGATGATGATAAATTTATTGCGCTAACAGGGAAAATACATCAACAAGATAGAAAGGTATTGTATTCTAAGGGTAGAGTGTTTTTTGCAACGCCAGAAATTATAAGGAATGATGTTAATAGTGGTACTCTGAATTTGAGAGATGTGAGTTTGCTTATAGTTGATGAATGTCACAGGTCGGTAAAAAAATATGCTTATACTAGTGTTAGTGATGTTTATTTCAAAGAAAGTGATCATCCGCTTGTTTTGGGTTTGACTGCGTCACCCGGAGGGATGAAAGACAAGATTGATGAGGTGAAGCAGAACTTAAAAATTGAAGCTGTTGAGATAAGAACTGAAAAGGATCCTGATGTTAGTCCTTATGTTAAAGAAACTGAAGTTGAGAAGATATATGTTGAACTACCGGAAGAGTTCGTGAAGATTAAAAAACTGATTGAAGACAGTTATGTTAACAAAACAAATTTGCTGTTATATAGCAAGTTGATAAATTATGCTAAACCGTCGAAAAGAGATCTTTTAGACGTACAGAGTAGATTAGGGGCAGAGTATAGCAAGACGAGAGATCATAGAGTTGGACATATGCTTTCTGTATGTGCTCAGGCTGTAAAGCTTGCACACGCCATTGAGTTAGTTGAAACACAGGGTGTAACACAGGTTTACAAATATTTTAAAGAACTAGAAAAGCAAATGTCATCTGCAACAAAACAGATACTAAGTGACGAAAGGGTGAAGAGGGGTTTAGTTGGAATTACGGATTTGTATGTGAAGGGTGTTGACCATCCTAAGCTTATTAAACTGATAGAAATTGTGAAGAATGAGATTGATAGGAGAAAGAATGTAAAAATTATTGTATTTGCGAATTACAGGGATACTGTTGATAAGATAGCTAAGGTGCTACAGGAAGCTGGAATAGAAGCGAGAGAATTCATTGGTCAAACTAAAAAAAGTGGAAAGGGATTATCACAAAAAGAGCAGATGCAGCTACTGAAGGAGTTTGAGTATGAGATGTTCAATGTTCTCATATCGACCAGCATTGGCGAAGAGGGGTTATCAATTCCGGCAGTTGATCTTGTTATGTTTTATGAACCTGTTGCTAGCGAGATTAGAACCATACAAAGAAGGGGGAGGACAGGGAGGACGGAAGCTGGGAGGGTTATATTTCTCATAACGAAGGGAACTAGGGATGAGGGTTATTATTGGAGTGCTTATCATAAGGAGAAAAAAATGAAGAAAATTGTTGAAGACATTAAAGATAAAAAATCACTGAATGCGTATTTTAAGTGATTATATGCAGAAAATTCTGAAATCTGAAAAGTCTATAGTCATTGTTGATGATAGAGAAAAAAACACGAATATCACAAATTATTTAGAAGAGAAAGGATTGGTTATAAATTTTATCAGGCTTGACGTTGGGGATTATGTAATTTCTGAAAGGGTATGTATTGAGAGGAAAACTGCTGATGACTTCGTGAATTCCATTATTGACGGTAGGGTTTTCCGACAAATTGAGACAATAAAAATTAATTATCCGAAGGCTGTGTTATTGATAGAGGGTAATAATTTTAGAAGAAGCATGAATGAAAATGCTATCAAGGCGGCGATATCGACTCTAGTTGTGAAATATGATGCTTCTGTCATTATGACCAAAGATGAGGATGATACTGCAAAAATAATTTATTGGTTAGCAAGAAAGGAGCAGGAAGATAATAAAAATGATATCAGTATTGTGAAAAAAAAGAAACCAAAAGATGTAAGAAAATTACAAGAACATGTTTTGTTAAGTTTTCCTGGAATATCTACTGTTTTATCAAAGAGGTTATTAGAACATTTTAGATCCATTAAGTCAGTAATGAATGCAACCGAAGAAGAATTAATAAAAGTTAAAAGAATCAGTGAAAAACAAGTGAAAAAAATTCATGCTCTACTTAATGAGAAATATGAGGTAGATGAATGAAAAGACCATTGATAGTTGGTTTTGACCCCGGCACTACAGCTGCCTTGGCTATTCTTGACACCAACGGAGAGCTGGTGTATCTGCACAGTAAAAAAGGATATAAAAAAAGTGAAATTCTTGACGATATAACAGCTAGAGGGAAACCGTTAATTGTTGCAGCTGATAGAAATCCGTTACCAAAAAGTGTAGGAAAGTTGGCAAGTATTCTAGGAAGTAAAATATACTATCCTGTGAAGTCTTTGATGACATCTGAGAAAGCTATGCTTATTAAAAATTTTAAACTGAAGATGAAAAATGACCACGAAAGGGATGCGATAGCTTCAGCTTATAGGGCATACAAATACTACTTGGACCTTTTCAACAGAACAAAAAAGGTGTTGGATGAAGCTAGTCTAAGCAAATATTTTCCAGAAGTTATTGAAAGAGTGGTGGGTGAAGAAGAGGATAATATTAACGATGCTATTGAAAGGGTGATGACAGAAAAAAGAACTGAAAAGAAGAATACAGGTAAAGGGAAGTCAGAAATAAAGGTGATAGATAGAAATTATTCAAAAATTTCTGAACATCTTAAACAAGAACTAAGAAGAAAAGAAAATGACATATCAATTTTGAGAAAATATAACGAAGAGTTAAAGCACAGATTGAATGATGCTAATAATACATTGGAATTCTACAGGGAGAAAATTTCTGGTAGCGAGAGTAGTGGTATTAAAGCAGTGAGAGATGATAAAAGAAGGATTGAACAATCGCTAGTGAAAATGAAAAAATTAAGAGATATTGAATTGAAAGGGTATTTACCTATCATTGAAATTGAAAATATGAAAAGTGATATTCTCAACAAAACGCATAGCTCAATCGACCTAAAAAAAAGGTTAGTTTTTTGCATTGATTCTTCGAACGCACAAATGCTGAACGATTATGATATATTAGCGTTGATCACAACTAAAAAGCCTGATGAAAAAATATTTGAGAAAATTAATTTTCCTGTAATTTTAGAAAAGGATATTTCAATAGGGAAGAAAGATGATTATAGATTTGTGGGGTTTGTTGAGTTTGAAAGGGCTCTTAAAATTGCAAAGAAGGAGGGTTTAATAGAATGGTTGGAAACATATCGAAGACGCAGGCTGTAGATGTTTTGCTGTTTCTGTTGAAATTTAATATTTTGATGATACCATTCTATGCAGTTATTTACTACAATATTTCTGCATTTCCACTGCAAGAATTGTATGCAAAATTCATAGCTTTTGTTCTATCTTCTATCAGCCTTCAAGCTGTTGCATCGGGGGTTTTGGTTTTTTTGGGTAAAGAAAAATTTGCTATAGATATATCGTTCGATTGTCTTGGCTGGAAATCAAGCTACTCATTGTTTGCTCTAGTCTTTGCTACACCAGGTAGTGTCAAAAACAAGCTAAAATTTTTAGGTTTATGGATACCTATTTTTGCGTTTATTAATTTTGTGAGAATAATGACTACAGTTTTTGTAGGCTATGGCTTTGGGTTTCAATATATGGAACTGGTGCACACGTATATTTGGCAATTTGCAATGATAGGAATAGTGCTGACTACATGGTATGTTTGGTTGAAAAACCATAGCGGATTATCAAAAAAATTAAAATCTAGAAAAAGTAAGAAATATATTGCCTGAGTCTATAATATTTACAAGATATTAATGATTAAGAAGACTTCTTTGGATCAACAAGATGTTGAAAGGCTCGAAAAAAAGCTTAAACTAGATGCATTAGAGTTGCAGAAAAGTATTGTAGATATGCAATTAGCTGTTGGAAAAATGGAGGAGAGGGTCAAAGAGGCGTCAGAAGCTGTTCCTCATCTTAAAGAAGGTCAAGAAAATCTTGATGTCCTATTGCATGTTGTTGTTCTTGGTATTAGGGATTTCAAGAAAGCTACGGATGATTTAGCAGTAAGATTCTCTAATGTTGAAGCTTTGCCGAAAAAAGTTGACAGCACGCTAGCAAATTACAACCAGAAATTACAAGAGATTGAGACTAATTATGCAAAGATGGCTGAAGATATGAAAAGCTTGGGTTCACTGAAAGATGAAATTTCCAAAAATATCGATGGTTCTATTATGCCGGCTATAAATTCAATTAAAGATGGTTCAGAGAAAAACAAAATGCAAATCGAGGATATGAAAAAGGATATTGATAATTTTGCTTCACTAATCAAATCGTTTCAACGCACACTAGAGTTGACTGATATTGATAGTGTTATCAAAAAGTTTGACAGGATTAATTCAAAAATTATAAACGTAGAGATGCAGATTGAAGATTTGAGAGCTAAAACACCTAATATGTCACTAACTGAAAAAGAATTGGATGTCATCAACAAAAGAATTCTAGAATTAAGCAATATAGTCGTAGAGAAAGATGTTAGAGTTAAAGAAATAGAAGCTACATTCAACATCATCAAGAATAAGATTCATGATATGAATTTCCTTGAAACAATTATTGGACTGAAATCAGAGTTGAAAGAAAAGGAGAAAATGCTTCTGAAAACGCAAATTAGACTTGATGAATTTTCTGTTAAACTTGAAAAAATATCTGATGATTTCGGAACAAGATTTACTTTTCTAGAAAATTTGATGAAAAAAACGAAACACATTGGGTTAATTGAAGATTTAGCTAAAGATATAGAAGAACAAGTTTCTGGTCTTAAAGGAACAAAAAGTGTAGTTGAACAGTTGTCGAATAAAGTGGAGAAGATATATCTAGAAATGGTTAAGAAAATGACAAAAATTGATGAAATTGATGCTACCAAAAGAATTGCTATTGACCTCGATTCAAAGCTAACTGTATTAAACCAGACAATTAATAATCTCAAAACAGAGATAGAGGTTTCAGCTAAAAAAACTAGCAAACTAGAGCATGAGTTGAAAACAGTCTCATTGTCTACTGAGAATCAGATGAAGGCATTAACTGATTATCCCGTTTCTCAACCGACGTTGCTTGAGGAGGAAGTAAAATCACTAAAAGAGATTATCATGAAATTAACAGATGAAAATAATGAAATGAAAGATAGATTAGATAGCTTAGTAACAACTAAAAAGGAAGAATTTCCTGTTCACCTAGTTGCAGAAGCGTTAACTAAAATTGAAAATCTGGAAGAAAGCATCAGATATATTCAGAAAAAAATGCAAAGAGAAATGTATGAACATCCAATAATTTTGGAGTAAGTTTTATATCTTTTTCCTAGCAATCATCTTCATATGTCGTTTACTTTGATTATATCGGAAAAACCACAGGCTGCAATGAGGATTGCAACTGCACTTGCAACTAATTCCATTAAAAGACAGGAGAGAAATGGGGCATATTGGTTTGAATTTGAAAGGAATGGTAAAAAAATTGTTGTTGTTCCAGCAGTAGGCCATTTATTTCTTTTGGATACAGAGCACAATAAAGGATGGAATTATCCTGTCTTTGATATTAAATGGATTCCGACATATACGAAAAAGGGAAGTGAGTATACTGGAAAATATTACAAGAACATAGATGATCTTGCTAAAAAAACTAATACTTTTGTTATTGCAACTGATTTTGATTCTGAGGGAGAGGTAATTGGTTATAATATTTTAAGATTCATTTGCAAAAAGAATGATGCAAAAAGAATGAAATTTTCTACATTAACAAAATCCGATTTAGTTGATGCGTATGAAAACTTGTTGGAACATGTTGAACTGGGCCAAGCTGAAGCTGGGTTGACAAGACATCACCTTGATTTCATTTGGGGTGTAAATACTACACGAGCTTTAACATTGGCCTTAAAGAATTTTTTAGATAGGGGATTTCAAGTAGT
This sequence comes from uncultured archaeon, assembly GCA_964373575.1. Classification (GTDB taxonomy): domain Archaea; phylum Aenigmatarchaeota; class Aenigmatarchaeia; order CG10238-14; family CG10238-14; genus CAYJVB01. The sequence continues at coordinate 8,582 of CAYJVB010000027.1, forward strand.
TTCAACGGGTCGAGTCCAGGGACCAACATTAGCTATACTCACAAAAAGGGAAATTGAAATAAGAAATTTTAAGTCGGTTCCATACTGGCAGATTGAACTCAACGCGTTAGTTGATGATAAGGTTATTACTGCTATTTATGAAGAAGAAAAAATTTGGGAAAAGGATAAAGCAAAAAAGATTTTTGATGAATGTAAAAATAAAGATGCGATAGTTAAAGACGTCAAAAGGAAAGAGTATGAATTGAAACAGCCACCACCATTTGATACCACTTCTTTGCAGACAGAGGCCTATCGTGTTCTCGGCTTATCACCAACGCAAACGTTAGCTGTTGCTGAAAGTCTCTATACTCAGGGTTTCATATCATATCCTAGGACAGGAAGTCAAAAACTTCCACCGAAAATTGACTACAGAAATATTCTTGAAAGTTTATCAAAAATTAAACTATTTTCGAAAGATGTGGCTACTATCACTAAGAAAAAGGAGTTGATACCAAGAGAGGGGTCAAAGACGGATCCTGCTCATCCCGCTATATTTCCTACATCACAAACACCTGACTTTGAAAAATTAAACAGTCAGGAAAAGAAATTATATGAACTTGTTGTAAAAAGATTTTTATCGACATTTGCTGATCCTGCAAAAAGAGAAGCTATGAGAGCGATTTTAGATGTCAATGGTCATAAATTCATTTCCACAGGTCATAGAACTATTGCACCTGGATGGATTGAAATCTATGAAAAATTTGTAAGTTTCAAAGAACAACCATTACCAGAATTGAAGATCGGCCAAATTTTGAAGGTGAAAGATTTAAAATTGTATGACAAAGAAACACAGCCTCCATCAAGATATAATCAAGCTTCGATATTGAAAGAGATGGAAAAAAGAGGTTTGGGGACGAAGGCAACAAGAGCACAGATATTACAAACACTTTATGATAGGGGATATATCAAAGGGAAAAGTATAGAGGCAACTAAATTTGGAGAACAGGTTACAAAAGTGTTGGAAGAATATTCGCCGAAGATTGTTAGTGAAGAACTGACAAGAAAATTCGAGGAAGAAATGGAACTAGTAAATCAAAGGGAAAAAGAAATGACTATCGTTATTGATGAGGCTAAAAATATTTTGGTTGAAATTCTTTCTGACTTTAAGAAAAATGAAAAAAATATCGGAGAAGAACTTTCGAAAGCTTATATTTCACATAAGAAAAAACAGAAAACCATAGGTGCTTGTTTGAAGTGCGGAAAGGATTTGGTTATTATTACATCCAAGAAAAGCGGGAAAAGATTTGTTGGCTGCACTGGCTACAAAGATGGGTGTGATTTCTCAACACCATTGCCACAAACAGGAACTATAACTACAACTAGTAAGAAATGCCAAGTTTGCAGTTATCCAATTATCAATCTGAAATTCAGGGGCAAAAGAATTATTATCACTTGCATTAACATGAAATGCCCGACAAAAGAGAAATATCTCAAAAAACAATAAAAATACAAATTTTTGACTGTTAAATGAAGATAATTAACAAGTTGTTGAACTAGTGCTATTAGTTGAGTTTGTGAAGCATGTAACTTTATTGTTTTCAAGCTTGTAGTATGTCGTTTGTCCTGATGTCTTGTTATTCAATGCACAACAATAATCCTTAGAGTAATTGTTCTTGATTGTATTGTAGTTGCTTTGCGCAGAATTTGCAGAGCTGAGATCAGCTTTACAGTTGTCTAATTGTATAGAAAAATCTGCAAGCGAAAATCTTATCTGTTTTAGGTCTGCCTTGCAAGCGTTTAAATCATCCTGATAGGTTGATGATGAGTCAGCAAGTGCACTCAACTGGGCTTGACAGGTAGCATAGGATTTTGTCTTGGTATCAAGATTGTTGTTGCATGCTTCTAGATTAGAGGAAGCATTGCTGTACTGCGAATTGCATAGAGATAAGTCATTCTGCAGGGCCGTTGTGTTATTTTCCAGTGTCTTAACATAATTTCCTGTCTTAATACCAATAAATGTGAGGGCTAAAACAGAAATGGCGACCAAAATTGATACCAGAACATTCCAATTGGAATTGAACTTAAAAAGAGAAAACCTTCCTTTATTGTAATTGTTCCATCGACTCATTCAAATCACGAAAGAGTGAACTCATTTCTTTTCCTCACCGAATGACAGTCTCAATTCAGGTGTTTTAGGGGGTGTGCTCATTATTTCTAATGTGGACTCAACTGCCCGTAATCCTTTCAATGTAAGAACATAAGAACTGCCTCTCTTTGAGATAAAACCGTTTTCAAGTAGAAGGTTAAGATGCTTGTAGATTTCGCTGCTGCCTATTGGGATGCCGACCCTCTCAAACCACTTTGTAATTAGGGTATAGCCCATTGGCTCGTTTTGAAGTATGAAGAGAAGGAGTAATCTTTTTCCTGATGCAAATGTTGTGCTTATATCAAAAATGTCTTGAATTGTTTTCTCATTCATATAACAAACCTTGTAATTACTTTTAGGTAAGTAAACTTTATATTCTTTTTAATAGTTAGGGATTTAAACTTTACTTGAAGAAAATT
>CAYJVB010000028.1:0-11082 GCA_964373575.1 uncultured archaeon
GTTTTAATCTGGGGAAAGGGGCAGTTGTCACAAACGCCAACTGGAAAATCTGGGTGGAGTGTTTTAGATAACTTGTGGACTAGTGGTGTGACAAATGAAGGAATTGTTAATGGTACTAACTATAAACTCCATGAAAACATGGATTTTTCGATAATTAACAAGGTCGTTCAGAATGTTCAATTGATTGATGTCAGTGGTTTAGAGTTGAAAGATGTTCTGAAGAAAATAGAGCAAATAGAAAAAGCATCACCATACATGGAACCTGTCAGTTTTGCTGTTTATCAAAGAGAAGCAAGTGGACCTCTCCCTTCCGAAGAAGTTGGATGGGTTGTAAGAGGAAAAAAAATTACTCATGCGTGGATTAAAGCAATTGACAGAATTGTGAGATATGGAAGAATAAAGACTGATGAATATGGCAGCCAAATAAAAGAATTACCGGTAGTAACATGGGTTATTGAAACTGAAAATGCAACAGACCCTTTCATTCCTGAAGATTGGCCAAGTGAGCTGAAAAGTGTAATTGGGGTTGAAAATAAAGATCATATACATGCATATGTAAAAAACGTTTTCTTTGAGAGTAAATTGCCAGAAGGAACTGTTTATACATATGGTCAGAGGTTGAGATCGTATCCAACTGACAAAGGAGATGTAATTAACCAAGTCAAATATATTATAGATAAACTGAAAGAGTGTAACACTACGAGACGGGCAGTATCAGTGTTGTGGCAACCTTCCGTGGATCAGCACGAAAAATCGCCAGCTTGCATTACACAAATTCAGGCTTTGCAGGTCGATGGCAAACTACATTTATTCGCTACTGTCAGAAGCCATGATATGTTTAAAGCAGCTTTGCTTAACGCATTTGGTTTACGATCTATACAAGAGGAGATTGCTAGGGCGGTTGGATTTGAGATAGGAAAATTGTCGATTACATCACATTCAGCACATATTTATGAGGATGATTGGGATAACGCAAAAAAACTAGTGCAATGCGCTATTTGGGAGAGACAAACAGATTTGGTTCTTAGAGAAGATGATGAGGATCCTAGAGCTATAGTTATTGTTAGAATAGATGGAAAAAAATTGATTGCTGAAGTCATGACTAAAGAAGGTGAGATGATTTCACAGATTGAAGGAGATACGGCTAATGAAGTGTGCATCAAACTTGCTAATTTGAATTTACTTTCGTCACTTAGGCATTATACTGATATAGCACGGCAATTGCAGAAAGCTGAAATAGCAAGAGATTTGGGAATAGAGTTTGACCAGGATAAACCGTTGAAGATTTATTCAGTTAAGCAACAGAAAGAGATAAATACAGGATTTTATTAAGATTAGAATTCAATAATTTCAAAAACTTGCATTTCTTTAAAACCCCTCCCTGTTTCTCTGAAATCTGCACTGCCAATATAGTCATGATTCAAACCCAATATTTTATGTTGACCTTCAGTATTGTATACATATGTCTCACCTTTGAAATTCCAGTCACTAGTACCGAGTGGAGACACTCTTCCTATGTGAGCTATCGAATAAAAGCTAGCTCCTTTACCACCTCTGCTTAAGAAAATGTATTTTTTGCCTCCTTCTAAACGATCATATGAATTAACTTCGGCTAGTTGAGAAGCATCCAAATTCATTAATGACCACTTTGATAAGTAATGACATGTAAAACATAAAAACTAGATTGTTTCAATAATTTTTAACACATCTTTATGAATTTCTTCAGGTGTTCTAAGCTGCAATTTATTTTCTTTCCTGTCTACACATTTAATTATTTTCCATCTCTTATCTCTTCTTGCCATTTCTAGGTACGTCTTTCTAACAGCATTCTGAAAGTCTAAATTTTCCTCTAAAATATCCTTCCTTTTCCCTTGCAAATATTTTTTTTCTTCTCTTCTTTCAATCAGTTTCCTTGAAGCTTCGATAGGCATATCAACAAAAAAGATCAAATCAGGCTGTGGTAATCTCGATTCAACTCTTTCAACCCATTTAATAAATTCATTTTTTTCTTTACCTTCCAATAGAGTTCCTTCAAAGGCCATGGCAGATTGTGTAAAGCGATTGCTTATAATTATTTTACCTTCCTTCAACTTTTGTTTTATAGAATTTCTAAACTGGTATCTGTCAATAGCATATAGTAAGCTGGCAATTTCTGGTATCGTGTTTTTCAAGGAATAGAACTCGCCTCTAAGAAATGAGCCAACTATTTTGCCGAAGGGAGTATCATAGGCAGGAAAACTTAGAAATTCAACTTCAAGGTCTTTCTTGCGTAAGGCTGCAACAAGCATCTCTGCCTGAGTTTTTTTACCAGAAGAGTCCACACCCTCGAATGATATAAACAAACCTTTTTTCATGTACAATTATTCAACTTTAATAAATTAATTTTCCTATTAGATATCATGGTTGACCGAAATGGAGTGATAACAGTTCTATTTTTTGTTCCTTCTTATTGTTTGATGTATACGTTTCAATTCGCTGAAGACTGTAAACACTTATACTATCACATAGCTAATATAGACCATCTTCATGTTCAAGACCCAGATAGCTATTTTATGCAATATGTTAGAACCACATAAGAACCCGAAATAAGATAAGTGAAAAATCACGATTTACCAATTTTCGACAAACTTAAATCCCTAACTTGTATTTAGTTTAATGTGATATGTTGTGGCAACAAATGATGCTGCTCTAATAGTTGGAAAATTGATGGAACTTGGATACCGATTAGATGATATTCATTATGGATTAACTCCCAACGATGATGGAATTTTAATTAATAGCGATGCCAACCCAATTGATATATTTGAGATATTAAGAACTGGCCGAGCTCCTGTTAGAATTCGATCTGATCTAGATGTTTTTATGGAGTTTTATGAAGATGGAGGTCCCAAACCAAAATATCGCCTCTACCTGAGTTTATTTGAAAATAATATTTACACAATGGGATTTTACGGCGATGTAGATCCACGCGTAACACAACTATATCCTCATATATCACTCAAGAATTATTAACGTTTTGTCTCTTTTCAAAATCCAAAATCAGGTAATTTAAACCTAAACTTCTTCTTCTCTTTTTCAACTTCCATTTTCATTTTTTTTACGTTTGTCTTTATAATGTTTTCTGCTTTAAGAAGCGATTTTTTATCATTACCAACACCGCAAGTGTTGCCGACACCAATTATTACGATTTTACCGCTACCTTTTGTATTGTTTACCATTTCTTCAACAATTCCAATTGTGCCAGGTGCAGCTTTCCAAATAGCTTCCCTCATAGGCATAATAGCTTCTTCTGCGCTCATCTTAACCACCACAGAGTCCATTGGAACTTTCAATCTCACCGCAACTTCTTCCAACTGATATCTCTCAACACCTATTCCACCCATAGCGATACCGACACCTTCAGCTGTTGTTCCTGTTTTTTCGCCTTCAAGTTTTGCAGAGGCATCAATTGTAATTATTTTTGCAATTTTTTCTTTCCTTGCAAGTTTCGCAAGAACTTTCCCCGGATTTCCAGTTCTTCCACCCGGGCCTTTGGCCTTCATAACTATTACGTCTCTTTTCTTGATTTTTTTTCTGTGAAGGACAGTATCTTCATCAATTTCTTCTACTCTACCTTCAGTCAAGCTGGCTGCAACATAAGGCCCTATACCATCTCCTATAGGCCATCCATTTGTTAGTGCCTCAGTTCCTCTCAGCAAGGCTTTGGATAACCTTTCAATAAACGGTAACTGCATCTGGATGAGAAATGCCAAGTTGATGCTTTTTGTCTGTTTAATCAGTTCGACGAAATGTCTTACTATCTTTTTTATTTGATATAAATTCATTGCACCTGATAAACCCATCATAATATTTGCTTGTTCTTCTTTTCCGACTTTTGGTGCAATTTGACTAACAAAATATTTGAAGCGATATTTTTCCAAATCTATTATATGTTCCAATTTTTTCATTACACCATGGGGGTCAATGTCCACTGGCGGAACAACAAAGAACTCGAGGAAACTCCGTATCTTTTCTTTTAGCTTCCTGTCAGATTTTCTGTTAATTTTTTTTATAACAATTTTTTCGGCTCTATCTGACATCTCTTCGAGCATAATTGCACTTTTCTCAAGCTTGAACATTATTTGTTGAACAGCAATTCTCGAATAAAAAGTAATGAAAATTATCAATACAATAAAACTGATTACCTGTCCTAATATTCCACCACTGCCCAATTGATTACCTAATGCGTCCCAGAAACTCATTTATATCCTACCTTAATTAATAAGTAATATATTTTAATGTTTCTATAAGTTAATAAGGATATTGATGGATCAGAAGATTGTTGCAGTTCTTGTCATAACTCTTATGTTTGTAGCGTTCTTGTTTGTGACACCTCGGGGGAGACAATTCAGGGAGAAATATATTGACGACCGCGTAGGTTTTCTTGGCAACTTTTTCAAGAATTTAACAGGTAAGATAACGAACAGCGATTCTTCAAACAAGGAGAAATTATCGATGGCTATAACTACAGTTCCCTTATCTGATCTGAATGGACAAACGTTCGATATTAAAGGATCTGGATTTAGTGGGGAAATGAGCTATGATTATTTGGCATTTGCTGGTGGAACAGTTAGCCTTGCAAACAGTGCCCTTGAAGTATCTGTCCCTAGCATGGAAGGAACTGTAGCTTTTGTTTCAGATAAGGTCCAAGTATCTGGTAAGACAGATCAGCTGAGCGTAAATGAACTTAGCTTTAACACAACTAAAACAGATTTCGTAGTTGTTGGTTCACCCACATATTTTGAGTTGAATAATATTCATGCTGATAAACTTGTGTTTTTGGACATATCAGGATCTTTGAGCTGGACTGGCTTGAAAGGAATACCACCGCTACTTGTTGAAGACAATTTGGAGTTGCATGATTTTGATGGCTACGTAACGATGAATAATGGTAAGATTACAATATCGGGTTTAGTTTCTAAGATAAGGTTGAATGGGGTAAATATTGCTGTTTAAATCCTTTGCATTCCTGATTAATTATAGGTGTAAGACGTGGGAGGACAAAAAATTCAGTATAGAGTAACTTTTCTTGGAGTAGATGACAGCATTGAAGCTTATGTCTATAGTCTGGAGAGTCGTTCTGTTGCATTGGGTGAAGAAATACCAAAAGAATTACCTTACACATCAGTAATTGAAAAGGGTACGCTTAACGATCTTAGAGCGGATATGTATCCTGAAGTTTACTGGAAATTGAAAAATCAAATCTTGACATTAACTAAACTTTCTCCAACAGTAGTATCTGATTCATATTCTCATCATATGGCAGTATAGTCAGATACACAAGCATAAAACGTTAAGATTTTTATTAATTGTCAAATGAAGGTGAAGCAATGATATTATATGATGTTCCACAGATTTCAAGCAAAACAGGGGTTAGTGGAGATTACATTAATGCATTTCAAAAACTTATTGGATATGTGGCGGCATTAAAAAGTGGTACGACAGATAACATAGAGTGGGAACTTGAACGTTTTTCTAGAGGAGGATTTAAACATTATGAAGATAGGTATCCATCAACAGAATATAGAGATGTGATAACGGAAAGAAATGGAGCTTGTGTTGGGAGACTTAATCTAATTGTGGATGAACTTAATAAACTTGCTCCTACAAAACCCCGAGATATTAATTATCTTGCTTCTTTGAAGGATGAAATTTTAAGACTTATTTATGGGGATTAAACATCTTTAAATTAGATCAATTAGAGTCAAAATTTCACTGATTTCTATTTCACTGTTTTCAACACGTTTTATTTTCTCAACTATTTCATCAACTTTCGAAAAGATATCTTGCATAAGACTTATTTGTCCAGTAACAAAATTAATAGTTTATGAACTTGAAAAAATTCGACACTTTCTTATTTGATTTAGACGAGACGCTATGGAGAGTTTCTAAGTTACTGCCGGGCGCTAAGGAACTGCTAAAAAGGCTGAGACGATTGAACAAAGAGATTTACTTCGTTACCAACAACAATTTGATGTCGAGAGAAGATACTGCAAATAGGTTGAATAGATTAGGAATTAAAACTAGAAAGGAGGAGGTTATCAACTCAGGCTATGTAGCCTCAGTTTATTTCAAAAAAAAAGATGCTAGTGTGATGGTTTTTGGTAAGGGGTTAGAAAAAGAATTGAGGTCGAATGGAATTAAAGTTAAAAGAAAACTGCCTGTTGATTATGTTTTGATGGGTGATGATTTGACCTTCAACTTCTTCAAAATCACTTTAGCTATGCATGCTTTAGAAAAGGGGGCTAAATTTGTCACTTGCAATATGGGAAAAAGATGGCATATAGGCAATAGAGCTGTGCCGGGAGTGGGTAGTTTGACTTCATCAATAATATATGCAACAGGTATTCAGCCTTTGATATTGGGCAAGCCAAATAAACCGATGCTAGATGTGGTAAAAAAAGTTGTGAAAAATCCTAGAAAGACTGTTATGATTGGGAATGATGCTGTTGATGTTTTGTTGGCAGAAAAATTGAGATGCAGTTCTGTCTGGATTAGTGAGAAGAATAGTAGAGATATTAACCCGACTTTTAGATTGAAGTCTGTAAAGGAATTGTTGAAATTTATTTAAACAAAAAATTTGAGGGCGAGTTCTACAAATACTACAAACAAAGAGAAAGCAATAACATATTCTGGCTTTATTTTAATAGCTTCCTTTAGCTCTTCACCGTATTTGACTAGACCTCCCATGCCCATTGGCATTCTGAACTGGTCTTTTTTTGTCATATTATCAAATTAAGTTTTAGAGGATAAATATATAAAATTACTGAAAGATACATCATTGTTACATCTATTTGACTTTAATCAACATTTTCTAAATTATGAGTTTATATTTTGGACTATTATTTTATAGCGTTGATGAATTAACTTATACATTTAGAATAATTGAAGCCGATAGTGGGGAAACCTTTCCAAATAAAGAATTGGATAGAGGTGTTTATTTTGACGCTGATGCAGATCCAGCTAATTTACAAAGAGTGTTATTAAATAGATTGGCAACTTATCAAGGAAGAAAAATAACTCCACTAGGAAGAAAGACAATAATAGCTGAAATGAAAAAATATAAAGAACAAGTAAAGAATTAACTAAAAGAGGGTGTGCCGGAATAGCCCATCTTTTGTTTTTCAGATAGCATTCATCTAAGCGCTAATGCTTGCATCTCATCAGAGCTTCCAATCCGTTTCATCCATATTACCACAGTCATTTGACAATCATTCAACAAGCAATATGGTCCCGTTTCTGATATCGGAAGCGAAGCTTCTCAGCCGTTTTTTCTTCGATGGATGGAACTTCCTCACCTTTCTTTTGAGGGAAAGGCGAAGCTATCTTACCGACTCACCCAAAAAAACATAGTTTTTAAGGATATTTAAAAGTTGCTGTATCTAAATAACTTCTTGCTGTTAAACTGTAGGTCTCAAAGATAAAGTAACAGTTAACCTTGATTCAAAGAATTAACTAGGCATTTTCTCGCTTGTTTTTTATTCTCTCTCTTCTATTCTCTAAAAATTTCTTAACTTCAAATCTCAATCTCCCTGGCAATAGCCTGAAAGCTTCAACAGGAAACGTCAGTTTCCTCAATCTAGGATTTCTTTTGTCGAATTTGAACTTAATTAGGCCTTCTCCCTCTAGTTCTGATAACGCATGTCTAACACTTCCACCGGTCAGTCCTAAATCTTTAGAGATTTGGTATGTGCTTTGGCCTGGATTAGAGCAAACATGACAATAAACCGTGTTCATCGTTTTACTATTTTTTTTCATTTAAAAACCAACTCATTATCACTGTTCCTATATTCCTCATAGCTTCTTATAAATATTTCGTTTTTGGGTTTGGCTTTAAGTTTTCGAAATACAACATATGTTATATGATGACATTAACCGAATTAGACAAGACTATCCTCCTCGCAGCTTTGGTCTTCACAAAAGGGTCGACGAAAGTTTTTATCGCTGAAGATAAAATTGTGATGAAATTTCCAATGAGAAAAAGAATTTTAGTCAGGGACTCATTGGCTAATTTGACAAAAAATAAATTGTTGGAAAAACATCCCAAAGAAAAGAAATATAAACTAACCGATGAAGGTAGAACCTCTGCTTCCAGAATCTTGCATCAAGGAGCAAAGTTGTGGTATATGAAATGAAGATTTATGTTTCCACTAGGTTTCAAAGAAAAAACGAAGTCAGAAAAATTTATAAGAAGTTGATTGATAAAGGACATGAAATTACTGCTAACTGGACACTTCATGAGCCTATGACTCCTTATGAGAAAAACCAGAGAATCTCCAGCGATTATGCAATAGAGGATGTGGAAGGCGTCAGAAATTGTGATGTATTTATTTTACTTAGCGACGAAGGTGGCAGCGGAATGTTTGTTGAATTGGGAATCGCGATCTTGTCTAATCTGTTGTTTAGGAAGCCGAAAATATATGTTGTGGGTGAACATAATAAACGTATTTTATTTTTCTTTCACCCCGCAGTTAATAGAAGAGATAAAATTGAAGATGTTTTAAAAGAATTGTAAGCCTTACTCTACTCCACCAAAATCTTCCAACGTATATTTGAATTCTTCATTTCCCTTTAGCTTTAGAATTTCCCTAGCTAATAACCAATAAACCAACGCTAATGATTTCTTTCCTTTATTATTGCATGGGATAACATAATCGACATTTCTAGTTTCGTTGAACGTATCACATAACGCGACAACTGGTATTCTACTATCAACAACTTCCTTCAAGACTTGCTGATCTGACAGAGGATCAGAGATTAATACAACATCAGGCTCTACGAAATCTTTATAATTGGGGTTTGTAAGCGTTCCAGGCATGAATCTCCCAATGACATATTTGGCGCCCACTACTTCTGCAAATTTTTTTATAGGTTCATGTACAGTTGCCTTTCTCCCAACAACAAGAATTGTGCCTGCTTTAGCTAGAAATTGTGATGCAATTCTGATTCTTTCATCAAGTAATCTTAAGTTCAGCACTGCTAGGCCATCTTCTCTAACTTTATAGATGAATCTACTCATATCACTATTTTTTGATTTCATACCAATGTGGATGCCTACGGAAAGATAGTCTGTCTTTGGTAGCAATGGTTCTGACATGTTAAATCAACTCTAAGATTCTTCTTCCCAGAATTTTAAGGTTTTCGTTACAGGCTCTTGAAGCTTTTGTTTAACCTTTTTAGCCCACCCATCGACATAGATAACCGCTTCAGCTAACGGTATGCCCTCGCTTTTGGATTTAAGCTGTATGTTTGCTTTTTTTGTTTTTTTGTTTACAGTCTTAACTATAGCTAAAGCGAATCTTTGGTGTTCGACCTCTCCTTCTTCAACGTCCTTTTTTTCTTCTTCCATAGAATCAATTTAGGATTTTCTTTAAAACATTTAAGATTAACCGATATATCTTAATTCATCGTCTTTGCCGGTCTTATTCCCTCTATCCCCTTCTTGAGTCATCAGTTGCCTTAAGGCCTTATCTTGGACCTTGCTGATTTTTCTCATAAAATTATTCATTTCCTTGATTTTCTCCTGGAGTTTTGACATGTCTAGTTTCACATCCAGAATCTTCATAATTACCTTCAAAACAGTTTCTGCGCTCTTAGGATCAGGTATATCAGGGAGGTTTGACGTTTCTCCCAATAAACAAACACCTTTAATGCCTCTATATTTTCCTAAACCAACAAAAAGTCCGGAAGCACCCACAATAGTACCGACCTTTCCTCCTGCATCAAAATCAATTCCAAAGCTTTTATATTTCTTAACCAAATCGGGATCGCTTACTGCACCAACAACTTTAGGTTCTCTATTTAAACTTCCAACGCTCAGTCCAGCGATTGTGAACATTTCCTTTACACCATATTTTTCTACGAGATCTAATGACGTTTCAACAATCTCATAATGACCCGCAGGATCAATACTTTGGCTGTCACCAACCATTATTATAAGATCTCTTTGATTTTTTTTCCCAGCTTTCCAGTAATAGAATTCATTTTTCAGTACATGCACTGTGGAAGTCTGTTGCAACAAAACAAATGGATAGAAATGAGCCGAGAATAATTCTGCAAATTTTTCAGCTTTTAACTCTTCAACTAAATAACCTGCTGCAATTCTCCCTATCTGGCCCACTCCAGGTAAGCCTTCAATAAAAATAGGGTTGTTTAGTTTTCCAATATTTTTTGTTACATTGATTTTTGTGTCACCAGCCATTATTTCTCGCCCTCTATTTTGAAACTAAACTCGCCGTCTTTGATTGATGAGCCAAATTTCTGCAACTGATCGACCAACTGTTTTTGCGCGACCTTTGGATTATCTGTCTTAATTTCGATCAAATATCTGGGTGCGCTGATATACTTAACGTTTAGTTTATATTTGTTGCTGAGTTCTTTTAAAGTTTCTTTAATTCTATCAACACCGTCACCTGAATAGAACTTCAATTCCAATTCGGCTTTGATTTTGATTTCTTTCTTTTGTATGTTTTCTTTAGCTACTTTGTGAATAAGTTCAGTCCAATTTTTTGAAATGCCTTTGTTTATAAGTAGTTGGGGATCTTTAAAGGCCTGCTCGAAAGCGCGAAACATATCACCAAATTTTTCTTGCAGTTCATAGCCTATCGATTCATAAGCTTCGCTCAACTTTATTTTCTTTTGCTCTGCCAGTTGCTCAAGCATTTTTTCGGCCCTTTGCTCCTTCTGGTATTCTTGCAACTTGACCTCCTTTTCTCTTTTTGACATTCTCTTTAGACTGAGAAATACATGACCCTTTTCATCGATGTTTATAACTTTCGCTGCGTATTGCTTGCCTTGCTTGATGAATTTTCTAATATCTTTTACCCACTTACCAGAGACCTCAGAAACATGAATCATCCCATCTGTATTGGGGTATTCGCTTAGAGTGCAGGAAGCTGAATATGGAGTGATATCTTTAATTGTGCAAATTATGACTTCACTAATTTCTGGCAATCCTTTTCTTCTTACCATAAAATCATCTCAATATCTTTTGAAGTAGGAAAATAAATAGAAATAGTTTTTATGTCTTTCTATAGAATATTC
>CAYJVB010000029.1:0-10187 GCA_964373575.1 uncultured archaeon
CTAACAATATCTTTCTAGCCGACTTTGAAAGTCCAAAAACTTTCCCCTCGCATTTTTCTCACTCACAATTAATAGGGTGGTTAATATAAATCTTTTGCTATCGGTGCAAAAATAAATTAAAGGGGATCAATATTATTCTATGCTTCGAGTAATAAAGCACATAGATGTTTCAGGAAAACAAAAAGGCATTGTGTCACTAGCAATTTCTAATGTTATGAAAGAATTTGAAAAAAGGTCGAATGTGAAAGGTCTAAAAACGCTAGATGTTTATGTAACTACTGATCCTATTAGTATTTGCAAAATAATTCTGCAATCAGCAAAGAAACTCAAGATTAAAAGACATGGAGAAATGAGGGAGTGGATTTGTGGAAATACGCCTAATTTCTCATACTGGGAAAGGGGAAGAACGCCTATTATTATGCTTAACGCAAACGAAAAAATATTCACAACCAATAATATTCAAGCAATCTCAGGCCTATTTGCGCACGAATTAATGCATTTAATGAACAAGTTAGATGGAATAGAAGATATATTGAATAAAGAAATGGAAAATGCATCAAAACGGATATTTTATCTTCTATATAGGCATAAACCAGTAAAGCCTTACACGATAGAAAGACTTCTTGTTTCTTTCACACGTGTTGGATCAACAACGACACTAGTAATAAAAGATATATTGGCCAACTCCCGAATGATGGCATTCGGCTTTGATGACAAACTATACGAGAATTACAAAGTAGTATTGAATGATGTTAAAATGATAAAATATACTGAAGAAAGTATAGTTAAAGAGCTCAAAAAAGACAGGAAACACGTACTTGATGATGCATTCTTAACCTATTTAGGCTTAAACGTAAGTTGGATATCGTTCAAAATGTTTCAGAACAAAAGATGGAGAGAACTGCAGAAATTAGCTAAATTTCAAGTGCCAGATATCATAAAGAAGAATGCTGATCCTTTAATGGAAACAATGATGCTTCTTAGATCCAGTAAAGACAGGAAAACAATAAACAAAATTTTGATATCAACCTTGAACAATTATTACAAAGTCGTCGAATACTACTGCAACAAATTAAGGAGATGAAGTAATATAACAAATTTGATATTTGTGGGCACATGGCTTATTGTTAGGTGATAATATGAAAAAGATTATAATAAAAGCGGCAAAAGAAGCTGGAAAATTGTTATTAGAAAATTTCCAAACTAAAAAGGCTTCAAAAATATTTGAACAGAAAAGCAAGTTTGACTATTCTACACAAATGGATAAGATGGCTGAAGATCTGATTATCTCAATGCTAAAAGAAAATGGAATAAAAGGAACTGTTATTTCCGAAGAAATAGGTGATATAAATCTGGGAAGCTCTGGTTATAAATTCTTCATAGACCCACTTGATGGAACTATCAATTATTCTTCAGACATTTCTCTATTCTGCACATCTATAGGTGTTAAAAAAAATGATGAAACAGAATATGGAGTTGTATACTATCCAGACAAAAAAGAACTGTTTTTTGCTGAAAGGGGAAAAGGTGCGTTTTTGAATAATAGAAAATTAATCATAGACAGTAAACAAAATTTTGATAACTGCACTTTTGACTTTAGTTTAGACCCTACAAAAACAGAAATGGTGACAAAAACATTAGAAAAACTCATAAAAGTTGTTCGCCTCAGGAGCATTTTTTCTGCCGCTCTCGCAACATCGTTCATCGCGTGCAATAGAATTCAAGGCGCAGTTTACGTACACCAAAAATCATGGGATTTAATGGCAGCTAGTTTGATTGTCAAAGAAGCAGGTGGTATAACTACTGACTTCGAAGGAAAAAAATGGGATGAAAATTCTAAAAATTTTATTGCAGCAAGTCCAAACTTGCATGAAAAGATACTTAAGTTAGTCAATTGTTAGAACATAATTATATTTCTTCTAACTTGTACTCACCTTTCAGCAGGTCATCGATCGTATCAGGTTTATAACTTTCTCCGCTTAGAGTTCTAAAATATAGAATGCCATCTTCTAAACTATAACTTCTTACTTGACCATAAGTCCTATAAAGAACATCATCTAAAAAGCGCATGTTCCTATCTTTAATGGGTTTTCCGTCTGTCCTGATAATTTTCATATTCCACTTCATATGATTCAAGATAATTAGTGAGGATAAAAAGTTATAGGATGGATAACATTAGATTTAATTTAGTACATTATAGCAAGAAAAAATTGAAAAATCATATAGGCAATTTGACTTGCGGATTTATTTTAAATACCTGTCTGTTTATTATAAATCAAAGTGAATGTGATGCCCTACCAATTCGAACATCAATGTTAATTGGCCGAGATTTGGGTAGATCTTTTTCTAAATTGTCTGCTATTCCAAGAGGTGTCTACGGTGATTAACTACCAATTCTAGAGTCTGAGGAACAAGAAGTTCTTCAGTTGATACTAAGAAAGAGTTTGAATAGAACACAACAAAAAATTCTGTTAGAAATTTCGTTAAATGAGGATCATGTTACAATAACTAATTTTTTGAACAAAATTTCAATAAGAGAGAAAATACCTTTATCTACCCTTCGTTGGAATACAGATATTCTAAGAAAATTAGGTCTGATAATTTGTGGCAATTCTGAAGAAAA
Source organism: uncultured archaeon (assembly GCA_964373575.1). Classification (GTDB taxonomy): domain Archaea; phylum Aenigmatarchaeota; class Aenigmatarchaeia; order CG10238-14; family CG10238-14; genus CAYJVB01. Next base: position 2,624 of record CAYJVB010000029.1, read on the forward strand.
AGGTATTTCTGTGGCGCTCACCAAAGGTGGTGAGCTTATTTCAAAAATCTTAGGAGGTGAAGAAAAATGAATTTATCTGCACAACAAATGAAACTACTACACGAAATTGTAGATGATATGCTTCGGGATTATGTGTTAGCAGAAAGGACAGTATATGAAAGAGTAATTACAGGCGGAGATGTAGAAAGATTAAGTTATGAGGAGAGAGTTGAACGGAGGTGGCTGTACAGAACTGAGTTAACACCAGAATGGAAATTAGTTTATGATCCAAAACAATAGTAAAATTTACAATGGGAATAGATTTAATTTTTATTTATTCTTAATTTTATGATGACAAAGATGGAGAAAACTAATGAATGTTAGAAGAAAAAGGTAACTCAAGAAGAGTTCCAAATCTTGAGAGAAAAAGGTACTGAAATAACATTCACCGGAAAATTACTGCACTATAAGAAGAAGGATGTTTATGTTTGCGCAGGATGTGAATATGAATACCAAACATATTTAAAATTCTAATATCAATCAATTTAAGTCAGTTATAGGTGATTATAATGGTTGATTTCAGATTTGAAGTAGCAGATACTAAAACAAGAAGAACTTATGGTTTGACTGCTGACCAAGAAAAAGCAGTAATGTTAATAGGGAAAAAAATAGGAGAAACATTTAATGGAAATCTAATAGGCTTATCAGGCTATGAACTAGAGATAACGGGTGGCACAGATAAAGACGGCTTTCCTATGCTTCCCAGCATTCATGGACCAGGAAGAAAGAAAATAGTTTTATCAAGTCCCCCAGGATTTCATCCACCTAAAAAAGGTTCGAGAAAGAGAAAAACTGTCCGTGGAAACACCATATCTCGTGACATCGTTCAAATTAATGCTAAAGTTGTTAAAGAAGGAACAAAGCCGCTATCAGAGATAATAATAAAGAAAGAAAAAACGGGAGACAAAGAAGAAAAAGCTCCCAAGAAAAAAGAATAAGGAAGGTGGACAACTTCTCCAAGAAAGAAAAAACAAACATAAAACTTATTCCTGAAATAAACATAGGCCTATTAGGTCATGTCGATCACGGCAAAACTACGCTTGTAGATGCATTAACTGGAAAATGGACTGATACGCATTCAGAAGAAATTAAAAGAGGTATTACGATAAGACTTGGCTATGCTGATGTGACATTTTATGAATGTCCAAAATGCAAATCCCAATTATCAACAAACAAATGTAACAAATGCTTAGTAGAGGCCAATCCTTTAAGAACTGTATCTTTTGTGGATGCACCTGGTCATGAAAGTTTAATGGCAACAGTGTTAACTGGTTCTTCAATAATGGATGGTGCTTTGCTTGTTATTGCCGCGAGTGAAAAATGTCCATTACCACAAACACGTGAGCATCTAACAGCCTTGGAAGTTGTTGGAATAAAAAATATTGTAATTGTCCAGAATAAAATCGATCTTGTTACTCCAGAAAGGGTGCGAGAACATTATGAAGAGATCAAGGTATTTAGTAAAGGGACTATTGCTGAAAATGCGCCAATAATACCAGTATCGGCACAGCAAAAAGTAAACATAGAATATGTTATTCGTGCAATAAATGAAAAAATTCCCACCCCACAGCGAGACCTTACTAAGGATACAAAGATGTATATTGCAAGAAGTTTTGATATCAATAAACCCGGTACTGAAATTGATAAATTAGTTGGTGGTATTTTAGGTGGATCTATTATACAAGGTGTTTTAAAAACAGGCGATAACATCGAAATTAAACCTGGTATTAGAATTAATGGCAGTTACAAACCCATAATAACAAAAGTTGTTTCATTACAGAAGGCAGGAATGGTTATTGAGGAAGCAGGTCCTGGTGGACTTCTGGGATTGATGACAAAACTTGATCCGTTCGTAACAAAGGCTGATTCGTTAGCTGGAAATGTTGGTGGATTACCTGGTAAATTACCCAAAATAAGAGAAAAAATTAGAATTGAAACCAACTTGTTAAAGAGAGTTGTTGGCACAAAGGAGGAGTTAGAAGTGTCACAGATAAAGCAAAATGAAAGTCTATTAATAAATATTGGTTCAGCAAGATCATTGGGCACAGTTACGTTGATTAAAGGTAATAAAATAGATATGACTCTCAAGATTCCAATTTGTGGAGATGATGGTAATAGAGTTGTTTTATCAAGACAGATTCTTGGTAGGTGGAGATTAATAGGGTATGGGAAGTTATTGGGATAGTTTATGAAAAAAATTATTTTAGACACTAACATGCTTTTAGTCCCAACACAATTCAACGTTAATATTTTTGAAGAAATTGAGAAAATTGTCGAGGGACAATATCAATTAATAGTATTAGATTCAATAATAAAAGAACTGGAAAAAATTGCGGGCACACAGAAAAAAGATTCATCAGCAGCAAAAGTTGCATTACAATTAATTAAAAATAGAAATATTAGGGTGATTAAAGCTCATGAAAAATCCACAGACAAGTCTATTATAGAGATGGTTGATGATGATACTATTGTTGCTACCAACGACAAAGCTTTGAAAGAAAGATTAAAAAAACGAAATGTAAAAATAATATACCTGAAAAGCAAGAAATATTTAGAAATGGTGTAAATAATGTCTGTCAAACAAAACATACCAACTGGAAAGGATGCCCCTAATAAGGTCAATGTATTTGTTGAAATTCCGCAAGGTGGTTCAATTAAATACGAAGTGAACGAGGATACAGGAGCGTTATTTGTAGATAGATTCCTATTTACAGCAATGAATTATCCATTTAATTATGGCTTCATCTGCGGAACTAAGGGGGAAGATAACGATCCACTAGACGTAATGGTATTATCATCGCAACCTGTCCAAGCTGGCGTTGTTCTTCCTAGCCAACCAATAGGAATGCTAGAGATGAAAGATGAAGGCGGTGTTGACACAAAAATAATAGCAGTACCCTCGCAAAAAATAGATCCGGTTTATGGACAGATTAAAGATGTCAAAGATTTACCTCAAATAACAAAAGACAAGATTAAACACTTCTTTGATCACATGAAAGAATTAGAACCAGGTAAGTGGGTTAAAACTGGTAATTGGAAAAGTGCTGAAGATGCCAAAAAAGCCATAATGAAAGCGATGTTGGCTCAGAAGTGAAATTAGGGATGATGAAATGTATAGAATAATTACAATAAAGACAAAAGTGCGAGTACCACCTACGAGATTTGGTATGAATATAAAAACAGCCATAAAAGAAAGCATTGCTGAAAAATATGAGGGTGTTTTGGATAGAAGATTTGGGATAGGTTTATGTGTTGTAGATATTTCTGAAATCGGTGAAGGTATGATAATTGGGGGTGACGCATCAGTCCATTACCCTGTAACTTTCGATTTACTAGCATTCAAGCCAGAGCTGCATGAAATTACTATAGGCGATGTGATTGATAACACAGAATTTGGTGCCTTTGTAAGAATTGGACCGATGGATGGTTTAGTCCACGTTTCTCAGCTATTAGATGATTATGTGAATTATGATGAAAAAAATTCCACTTTTACCGGCAAAGAAACTAAAAGAACACTGAAAGAAAGTGACTCAGTAATAGCGAGGATAATCTCCCTTAACTTGAGTGAAGAAGGAAAAGAAAATAAACTTGGACTAACAATGAGACAACCCGGCTTAGGTGCGTTGCACTGGATAGAAGAAGAGAAAAAAAAAGCTGCTAAAGCTGTTAAGAAGTAGATAGTTTATCTTCTATTTTCACTGCGTTCTCCAACTATTAAATATAGAGTTTTTAAGTCAGCATAAAATTGAAAATAAACACCTGAATTCCTTATTTGCTGAGTACCATATTCTTCCTCATGTAGTCTTATCCGACCTTCTGTTTGAATTATAGCTTCCCTAATCTCTTCATCACTAGCATTGTCCCACAAATAATTCCAAACAGCATTTGTCATTTAGCAATAAAAGAACTTCAAGTTTAAATACAAATATAATGTAACAAAAAATTACTAATTCCACGTATCTTCCATTACATCATTCCTTTTGTTAACAATTCTAGCAAGTGTAAAGAACAAATCAGATAACCTATTCATATATTTGATTACTTCGGGATTAATTTTTTCGTCATTTACTAAAGTGACTATGCTTCTCTCAGCTCTTCTACAAACAGTCCTGCAAATATGCAATAAAGCTGCAACAGGATTTCCGGAAGGTAAAATGAATTTAGTCAACGGTTTCAATTCTTCACTGAAATGATCAATATGTCTTTCCAAGTGTGCAACATCCTCTTCGGTTATTCGTTTGATTTTGTTGTCAAGATTACTACTGGATTTTGTTGCCAAATCTGATCCAAGAATCAGTAAATCATTTTGTATCTTTTTCAACAGATTATCGATCTCTTTATCATCAATTCTAGATCTAGCGAGACCAACAAAAGAATTCAGCTCATCCACATCCCCATAAGCACTAACTCTTTTGTTATTTTTTCCTATCCTCTCTCCACCAAATAAACTAGTCTCTCCCTTATCTCCGGTTTTTGTGTAAATTTTCATAATATGAATTTGTAGCAAGAAGATTAAACTTTTATTTGTATACTTATCAATTATTTCTCTATAAAGTGATTAAATGGCAAAAAGACAATACGTCTGCAGGGAGTGCAAACGATTTACTCTAGAGAAGAAATGTCCTGTCGACGGTTCAACCAACCTTTCAGTCAGTTGGAAAGGACTAGCCGTGATAAATGACCCAAATAATAGTGAAATTGCACAGCTATTAGGAATAACAGTGCCAGGAAAATATGCTCTGTTTGTGGGCTAAAATAATGAATGTAGTCAGGACATTGTTCTATCTAATTCTTGAGATATTTGCAATTTCAATTTACATAATTTCTGGCATTTTTGGCTATTTCTGGAGACAACAACCGATTAGGAGAAAAAAGCCACCAGTTGTTATAATACATGGATGGCTAACTAGAGGTGCTATGTTATTTACACAAAAATTTATCTTGGAAAAAGAAGGCTATGAAGTTCATGTCCCTGAATTTGGATGGCAGCTTGAAGACATAGAAAACTTATCTGAGAAATTAAACTCTTATATAGAAAAAGAAAAATTGAACAATGTAATCCTCATAGGCAACAGTTTAGGAGCTATAATATCCCTTCACTATCTGAAAAAATATAACGGCTGGAAAAGAGTAAAAAAACTCATTAGTGTTGCCGGTCCATTCGGTGGTTCACCCTTGGCATATCTAGCTATGTGGTTTTCCAAATCTGCCAAACAAATGACTCTGAATTCACAATTCCTAAAACAGTTAACACAAAATATAACTCATAAAAATAAAATCACATGCGTAAGCGCTGAAATAGATTTTTTAGTTCCAAAATCTAGTAGCCAAATAAAAGGAGCAAAAAACAAAATCATAAAAATTTTAGGTCATGTCAATCTTCAACTATTGTTTCCTCTATATTTTAAAGAAATATTTTAACGTTATTTCTTCTTTTCTTCAGTTTGCTCTAGCGTTGTTAAGCTTTCCACAGAACCAGCATTAAACAGTTTAGCAGTAACAATTCCTTCATCGTCTTTCTCGACTTTAACTCTAATTTTTCTGACAGGATTCTGATTGCCGTGTTCCCAAATTTTTTTGGAAATAGAACCATCCAATTTAACATTATCACTTTTCATATGTTTTTTAAGAAAATTTCTAACAAACGCCACCGAATCGTCACTCTTCCTCCATCTAGAAGAAGTCAAAACACCTCTTCTTAGATTGATAGTGTATACCCTTTCTTCCATAAAACCACCTTTAGACAATGGTAAAGAAGACATAAAAGTTTATCTTTAGTTGCATTCAATAATTCAATTATGTCTAATTTGACAATGTATATTACTCCTGTTTGTCCACATTGTATTCAAGCTAGAAAATTTTTAAGAGAACACAAAATTAAATGGAAGGAAGTTGATGTAGCAAAAGACAAGAAAGCAAGAGGACTGCTTTTCAAAAAAACTGGTATGGTCGCTGGACCAACTTTCGAAGTAAACAAAAAATTTTTCGTCGGTTTTGATTTAGACGCCAAAAAAAGACTAAAGAGAGAACTACATATCAGATACTAGAAATCATTATAAACCGAGTAAATCAATTTTATTTTTAAGAGGTGTTTCAGTGGCAAGAAAGAGAAGAAGAGCTGAAAGAAGAGAAGAGGTATAATCTTTTCAAAGGCAAAATTTTTCCTCTTTTTTAATGTTTTTAAATAATTCAAACAGAAATTAATTATTGTGAAAAAGAAATTTAGCATAGCAACTATTTTTTTAATCATTATTCTATCTGTCAGATTTTTAGGACAGATCATAGCCGCTTTCTTATATTTTCATGATATGATAGCTGTTACAAGTTACTTAATTGTAGCCATTGTATACCTTTTTTCTTTAATTGGAGTGTTGATGAAACGAAAATGGGGATTGATTGCAACATCAATCATTGCAGCAATAGACGTTATTTCCGCCTTCTATTTAGGTGGTTCTTTTGGATTAGTTGCTGGTATCATTGATTTAGCGTTACTATTTTTAGTTTACAAAGAAATTTCATCAAAAGATTTCAGTAAAAAAGTAAGGTAATACCTAATTTATCTCTATTGGTAATTTGGTAATAATTTAACCACTTTATATGCTATTGAATATTTTTCTGCTGCAACTATTGCTTTAGGTGAACCTTTACAATCATTAACGGGGTAAATATGGGCATGAGGTATATCTTCCAATTTTTGTAATTCTAATATAGTAATTTGTGGATCTCCTTCTACAACTAGATGCATTGCACTAAATGTCTTTGCAACATGATCTAATCCATATAAAGCACCTATTACAGCAATAAGTAAAGTTGCGTCATTACTTGGTTCGACTACTTGTTGACATAAATAACATCTCCCCATGTTTCTGCCCTTTCTTTTCTAAGGGGAGATTGAAAATGCTAAAAAATAGAACCCACTATTATTTTGTAAAATTATTCATTAAAATACTTAACATACTTTGTTCTATATTTTGTAATTCTATATAACGAGATTAAGAAATTGATAATAACTTCCCAAGTCAAAACTTAAATGTAGTCATATATTTTTAACTTTCAAAACAAAGAAACTAAAACTTAAGAAGACGAAATTGTTAGACCTGACCAAACTATTAAGATTCCTTTATAGTACACTTCCAAAGAACCCCTTAATTCTCCTGATCGTGGCATTCGAAATTCAAAATCAACATAATCTTCACGTGGGTGTTTTTGTTTTCTTTGCTTCTTCCGATCATTAAAAGTTAACTCCACTTCAAATGTATTACCTAGATAAGTTTCATCAGGAAAAGTGTGAGTTAAACAAGTAGGTCTGGCATAGATTACCGGTACCACATGTTTATGTCCTTTAAGATAGTCGCTACTCTTAAACTGAACATGTAAAGTGTAACTGCTTCCTGATCTAAGATGTCTTGTGTCCATTACTCTTCCGGTTGCATTACCCAAAATATAAGCTTCAACAACCATTGAATTGCTTCTTGTTAACACTAGTATATAACGGAATAACAAACTAAAATATTTACGGTCTTCG
>CAYJVB010000030.1:0-9640 GCA_964373575.1 uncultured archaeon
AGTACAGACAGTATCTCACAGACTTGGTTCTTTAACCCAGCTGTGTTGATCGACTTAAGTACAAACAATGGTGCATCAGCAATAACATATGAAACAGGACTACCGGGACAAACTGTTATGTCCACAAACAAATTGGTCATAACAAACTTAGCTGATGGCGGTGTCCATTTGTATCCATTCATTGGTGCAAGTGATTTAACAGACCCAACCCATTCAGCTGTAAAATGTCCAGAGAGTAATGTCCTAGAAACAGATGGTAACGACCCATACGAAGGTATGGAATATAGATGTAAGATCGGATCATCCGAGGATGATAACTGGAACAACATTGACAACAAAGATAACTCACAAAGTTGTGATACTTCAAGTTGTCTAGGTTTGGATCAATTGTTACCATCATTTAATGATTGGGATAACGATCTACCACCATTAGGAACAGCAGAATGTCAATTCAGACTGACATACCCAGTGCCATGCATAGGTAGCTTCACAGAAGGAGTTATCTACGTTGCAGTAAGAGCTATATAAGGCTGTTACAACAAGGCTGATTTTTTGCCTTCTTTTTTCTTTTCTTTTTTTTACAAAATCCTTGCTCGTTTTTATTAAGGAAGAGTGAAGAACAATGAAAAAAACAATCTTATTTGCCTCAGTAATTTTCATTTTCCTAATACCAATTGGTCTTGCTTGTACTACTCCTCTAGTTTTAAATCAGTATGGAGTACCAGTTAACATCTTCGGTGGTTTGCTTCCCATCAACGCTTCCAAATATCCTTCCAATCAAAAACTAATTCCCTACAACTTAACTGTTAACAACACAAACAAGAATGATGCAATTACAGTAAGGTTCATACCAAACAGTGGCTTAATCAACTATGTCTTTGAAGCTGAAGTCACGGTTCAACCGAAATCAAAAATGAATGTCAGCTTGTTCGTTTATATCGATGGGCCAGATAAGGCTGGAACAATGACTGTGAGTGGAACTTGCGGAAGCATAACTTTACCTGACGGTGTAATAACAGTCGATATTGATGGACGAGGAAATAATGGGCCACAATCCTGTGGAAGCACAAAATATTCATGCGGTCTATTCCCCGATTGTCAAGATCTCTCTCAACAAGAAAGTTGTTACAATGGCTATTACCGAACTTATTCTTGTGTCACCAATTCGCCAAAATATACCGAACGCTGTACAACATTCTGCTGCCAACAATACGGTGGTGTAGAAGCATCATGTCAAAGTATTAGCGGTGTTACAACATGCATTACACCAAAAACATGTCAAGACGAATGTTCATTCACAGGCAACACATGCTCTAATAGCAATGTCTACTCTTGCGTCTTACAGCAAGACGGCTGTTACGATCTAGTTTTAGCCGATACATGTTCATCATCTGAAATTTGTTATGTAGGCAGCTGCGTAGACCAATCATCATTCATTGGCAAAATAGCCTATCTATGCGCAAGCGACAGCTGCAATGATAACATAGAACAAGATATGATAAATCTGTTAAAATCCCAGCACTGGCTTGTGAATGCTAAAGCCTATAACAAGTGGACTAATGCAGAACTAGACAACTACAATTTGATGGTTTGCTCTGATCAAAGCGCTGCATGTAAATCTGATGTCGGTAGTGTAATATATAATGAATTCAAGCAGCAAGGCCGACCATTCGTTGAAATAACCGACTACACAAATAGCCATCAGGCTTACCGCTTCGGTTTCGCAAAAGCAACCCTATCATCTTTCTATTCAGGCAACAGTTTCTTGAAAACAACAGAAGATGTTATAACTAAGCCTTATGGAACTATAACACAAATCTTCACCTCCAGCAAAAAATTTGTAGTGGTTCCCGATTATCAGTTGCTATCACCAACAAAAGATTTAGGTGACGTCTCTCCAGGTAGCGGCAAATCAACATTATTCAAAGTAAAAGAAACCGGCAGCCAAGGAAGATATGTCTACATCGGTTGGTTCTATCAAGGCAAGCCAAGCGAATTAACATCTAATGGCTTACAGTTGTTCAACAGAACTATCGTCTGGGCATCATGTGGTGACAGTTGTTTAGAAAGTCCCAGCACAAACAAACCGCCAACTGCCATATTAACTGCAAATCCATACCCACTTGCTTATGAAGGCCAGAATGTTACCTTCGATGCATCATTATCATTCGATCCAAACAACGATCCATTATTATTTTCATGGAATTTAGGTGACGGCGTGCAAATAACAGCATTCACTTCAACATCAAAAGTTTCTCACGTTTATTCAACAAAAGGAGATTACAACATAACAGTTTATGTGACCGATGGCGAATTCACAGTCTCCGATACTAAAACAATTTCAGTCCTTCCAACAATAAAACAGAAAGTTGCATTGCTATGTGAAAAAGACTGCAGCAAATCAAGTGAGTCATTGATAAAAACATGGCTTCAGAGCAAAGGCTACACTGTTACTGCTAAAAACAAAGAGAAATGGACTGATATGGAATTGAACGGCTATGACTTCATGGTCTGTGCATCTTCAGGCGGCTGCAATGTTCCAACAACAAGTGCTGCTTATAAAAAACATACAACAGGAAAGATGGGATTCTTAGAAATTCCTGACTATCTATACCTTCTTGGCGCCAGCAAATTTGGATATGTCTCCTGGCAGGGAGGCTATAGCGAACCAACCAAATCTCTAACAAAAGTTGGGACACATCAAATAACATCTCCATTTACAAATCCGATAACAATATACAGCACACCACAGAGTGTTGCAGGCACATTTACTTACCGGTTATCATCATCAGCTACAAGTCTAACAAGTCTACCAAAAGATGGATCAACTGGAATGTTCAAAGCCGATGCAAGCGGCGACAGGGGTAGGTACGCATATGTCGGTTGGATATACAAATCTTCGCCATTCATCTTGACATCTGACGGCGATCAGCTGCTGCTAAGAACAGTGAGATGGATTCAGTGTGGAAATGCTGATGTATGCTGATTTATTATAGTATAAGACAAAAATAAGGTAACAAAGATTTTTCTGAAACGATCAAATATATAAAGATTTCTATTTATAAGTAGTAAAAATCTCAATTCATCTTCAATAGAAAATTTCTTTCAATGAAGCAGTAATTTCTTTTATTTAATCTAGAAAAGAATTTTCTAGCCTTTTATAACAAAAATAAGCATTTTCGCGTCAGATATAAATCCTTAACTATCAAATAGTGATAATGGATTTCACGTTAGGTGAAAAAATGAAAAAGTTAATTATCTCATTTTTAGTCTCGCTGTTTATCCTACCTATTGCATTAGCCTGCACTAACCCAGTTATATACAATGAATTCGGCGCGCCAATAAACATTTATGGTACTGGCATTCTAATAGTCAAATCATCCGATTTCCCTTCAGGTTCATCTTGGGTAAAATACCCGTTAAATGTTAGCAACAGAAACAGCCAGAATCTTACAGTCAATTTCACTCCAGCATCCGAAATAGCTTTAGTTGTTAAACCTACATCTGTCGCATTAGGTTCAAATGAGCAAAAAGTTGTAGACTTAGAAATTGATGTTAGAGTCGATAAAGCAGGACAGATCTATGTTACTGGTAAATGTGGAGATGGTTTGGTTTTTGGTGAAGGTGCAATTAATTTCGGTATCGACAGCACAAGCAATAACCCCCCTCCAAAGCAATGTAACAACAACATTCTATCATGCGGTATTTCTCCTGATTGCCAAGATCTAACAAAAATAGACAACAAATGCACAAACGGTTATCTTAGAGATTATTGGTGCTCTACCAATACCCCGCGATATAAAGATACATGTTCAAACACTTGCTGCCGAGCATACCTAGGTTCAAGTGCTTCTTGCAAATTAGTGAATGGTGCTTCAAGATGTATCGGTCCAGAAGTTTCAATGACTTTAAATATTACTAATGGCGTCGTTCCAAAATCTTTAAACATTGTTATGTTCGAATCAGGAACACAAAACCAAATATTTTCCTCAGATGTAACAGGAAGCGGAATATTGCGATCATCATTTCCAAACGTTGATCTAAAAGCCGATTATGGTAACTCCAACTTTGTTTTTACGCTAAGAAATCTTACATTCTCCAGCCTAGGAACAAATTCCAACTTGATAATTAACAACACAAATCCAACAATAGGAACATTGACAGTTTACAAGGCATTTTATGTTGAACTGCCCAACGGCACATCATTTAAAAACATTTCGCTACAGATCAAAATTGACAACACAACTTACAAAGATGTCAATGCGTTAGCGATATACAGATGTGGAAATTACGATATTGCAAATCAAAAATGTAATGAAAGTTGGACAAAACAAACAACTAAAAATTCAAGCGGATATGCTACAGCTGAAGTTACAAGTTTCTCTGCATATTTATTTGGAGAACCTTCACAACAAACAACAACTACAACCACAACATTGCCTACAACAACTACAACCTCATCTTACGGCGGATCTAGTTCATCAAGCGGAGGCGGCTCTTCATCAAGTGGAAGTGGTGGTAGTGGAGGCAGTGGAGGCAGTTACATTCCACCAGTTATAACAACAACCACAACAACCTTACCAAAAGCGACAGGGTTCTACAACTACCCATCAAAGCTCGAAATCAAATCAGGTTCATCCAGAACATTCACCGCCGAATTTTTCAATAATTATAAGCCTAGTTTGAAATCAGTGGCATTTAATGTAATTGGTGTAAATTCAACATGGCTTGCAATGGAACCATTATCTGTTGATGAGATGTTTCCAACAGACACAACTCAATTAACAATAACAATAACAGTTCCATCCGACGCAACAACAGGCTCTTATCCAGTAACACTTCAAGCAACAAGCCCATCAACACCAATAAGATATGAATCTAGTTTAGATTTAACATTAACTCAACCCCCTGTTACAACAACAACCACAACAACCTTACCACCAAAAAAGCCATTGATACCAGTTGGTTTAATCGACTTAGGTGAGGCAGCATTGACAAAAGGATGGCCAATTATCTTAGCTGTAGGTGGTCTAGCAGTTTTAATAAGATTCTACCCAAGAAGCAAATCCCATGTTCCACGTTACAAACCCCAGTTAAAAGTGAAGGGTTCAAAAGGAACATTTTACAAAGTTGATGATGACTCTCCAGATTATGTAAGACTTGAAATGAAAGAACCAGAACCGGTAGTTCAGCAACCAAAAAAAATCGAGCAAGAAATTAAGGAAGAAAAGAAAGTAAATACAGCTATGGAAGAAACAAGAAAAAGAGTCATAGAAGAGATCAGAAGAAAAGCAATGAGAGAAGATAAAAGATATAGGTAAATGGCTATGACCAAATTATTGGCATTATTTGCAGTTCTTGTATTCTCTTTGATTTTGCTACAGTCAGTTTTAGCCTATCAATATTACATTCGACCACCAAAAATGATACTCTACACCAACGTCACAAGAGCTGAACCAGGAACCTTCTCAGGATTCTTGGAAATCAGAAACTATAACAACAAAACTATGAACGTAACATTCAATGTTTCAGACGAATTGAGAGACATAATAACAGTTCAATACCCATTTGTTGTTTTACAACCCAATGAAACAATGATATGGAATTTCACTGGCGAGGTCTACAAAACAGGAAGATATCAGGGAAAGATTTCTCCCCTTTATGGTATTGACGGTTTCCAGTTAGTCAACCTCGACTCCAAAATTATAATAATAGCATCAGGTGAAGATGTGGTGAAATTTCCTGTCGTCCCACTGATTATCGGTTTAGTTAGTGTTGTTGTACTTATAGCTTTAGGCTTTCTATTAATAAGGAAAAAGTGATACGGCATGAACAAAAAAATCATTCTTATTGTAGTAATCAGTATATTGCTGGTTGCAAGTTTGGCTGAGGCAAAGAATGTTGCTCTAGTTGTGAAAAACAAAGACAGCTTGTCTGAAAAGCATGAGAAAAAAGTTTATGATGTGCTGAACAGCATGGGACACAATATCATCTTAGTCGACAAAACATCCACGGTTGGTTACAAAAATTATGATTTGATCGTTGTTGCAGGAAGACCTGGTAACACACCATTAGTCGAGCAGTTGGATGATTTTGTTGGAAAAATCCCTGTCAATGAAGTACCTACAATAGCAATTGATTCCGCGAATCCAGCGAAATGGGGATGGCTAGAAACAGGTGGTATCAGCACAACATCATCATCACAGATTCAAAAAATGGTTGTTGTTAACAATTCTTATCCAATAACTTCAGGATATAATGTTACTGATGAGATTTTTGTTCATACATTGAAAGACGGATCATTAGTAGATATCAAAAAGGAAAAAACTGCGATGACAGTTCTTACAAGCATAGATAAAACTGGAAAATATGGTGTGGTAGCAATCGCAGAGCCAAATACACATTTATCAAAGAATATCACAATAAAAGCAAGAATAGTATTCTTCGGCGTAACAGACACATTGTTATGGACAGACAAAACGGAATCTTTGTTCAAGACATCTGTAGATTGGGCAACTTCAGGAACTGTAATTCAAACGGGTGGGTCAAATAATAATCCAAATCCCCCTTCAAATCAACAACCCAACCAACCATTAAATTCCTCTCCTCAAGCGTTACATGGTTCATCAACAAAAGTTCCAAGCGGTGGTGGAAATCCAATACCTGAATATTACATTGAAGAACTAGTAGGTAAAATAGAAATTTTAGGTTTATCAAAGACTTTTGAAATAGAAGTTGGGAAATCTTATGAAATGAAATATCAAATTCATAATGGCTTGAACGCAACAGTAACAGATGTTGACTTATCATTCATGGAACTGTTCCCAACTAATTGGTATATCATGGTTCCTGACAAGTTTGATTCCATAGCAGCAGATGAAACAAAAGACGTCTCAATAATATTCAATGTTCCAGAAGATGCTGAAATCTATACTTATCCACTGACATTAAGGGTGATAACACATTCAAAGTTTGGTATATATCCTTACTTTGAAAAATTCAACGTTCTTTTGATGGAACCTGTTGAGGTATCAACTACAACAACAACTACAACCCTTCCTCAAGAGAAACCAACAGGGTTGACAGGCCTTTTTGTTTATGCTGCCTCAAATCCACTGGTTTTTGGTATAGGATTAGTTGCAGTAGGAATGATATTTTTGATTTGGAAATTTTATCCACATCCATTATTTGGAAAAAAAGGTTACGTCTGGAAAAAAAGATAATTTATTGAAGGCGAGTAATGTTGAACTGGAGACGCGCGATATTAATTTCAGTTACAGCAATTACAGTTCCACTTTCTAGTTTATTATTATATAGAGATCCGATACAGCACAAAAAATCTGATTTTCACATTAGTCCTCCAAATTTTGTAGTGAATGGTTATAACTTAGGAAAAGGAATGATGCCAAATTTGTTTGGTTTTTATGTGGAGATGAGAGGCAAAAAATATGGGGGAGCAATTGTTTTTGGAGATAGAGATAAAAACTATTTTACTGATATAGTTGTCATGGCTTATGTTTGGAATCGCGATATTAACACTATTACCTATTCTTGTCCAAGGGATAATCTGAAGAAAGATGATTATTCGATTGGTTGTTAAAACCAAAAATGTGAAAAATTCAAAAGAATATCAAAAAGAATGTAAATAATATATAAGGTAATTTAATGGACTGGATTATTTTCGGATTTGCACTCATGACATTTGTATCAACCATGATAGGCGGAATTGCCGCAATAAAATTCAGAAAATTTCTTCATTATTTTTTTGCTTTCGCTTCAGGTACTTTAATTGCGGTCACTTTTTTCGACATACTTCCAGAAAGTTTAGAAATCGCTCAATCCCTAAATATGCCAGTAAGATATATAATGATCACTGTAGTGGCATCCTTCTTGTTCTACAACTTTATAGAAAAATATTTTTTGACACATCACCATCATGATGACAAACAAAAGGAACACGGACATATAATGGGTCCTATAGGAGCAAGTGGTTTAATTATACACAGCTTTCTTGATGGTGCAGCAATAGGTACAGCCTATCAGGTAAGTGCAGCAACCGGGTTAGTTGTAGCCTTAGGTGTAATATTTCATGATTTTACAGATGGAATCAATACTGTTACATTAATGCTTAAAAATAAACATCATGTCAAAAATGCAACAATATTTTTATTTTTCGGGGCTATAGCTCCAATGCTAGGAGTTTTATTCACATCATTGATCAGTATAAATCAAACAATACTCGCTTTCTTACTTGCAATATTTGCAGGAGAATTCCTATACATAGGGACCGCTAACCTATTACCAGAAACCCAAGCACACACACCATGGAAAATGATTATGCTTATGATATTAGGAGTTATTTTAATCTTGACATTAACCGCGATAATCTAGCTGAAAAATTACTTCTCTACGAAATCAATTTCCAACGCCTTTCTCAAATGTTCTCTTTCTATGTCCTTTTTGTTAACAGCGAGATGATCTAAAGCAATAGTCTCTTTTACACCAGTTACGATTACCATAGTTTTAATAGTATCTTTCATCCTCTTTTCAATCTGAGCACCCCATACAATCTGTGCATCCTCGCTTAGCTTTGAAGAAATCATCTCAACGATGCTGTTGGCTTCTTGAAGTGTCATCTGATGATCACCAATAATATTTATCAAAGCCCCCTTAGCACCAGTGATATCAACAGGCAAGAAAGGATCATTCAAAGCCTTTGTAACCGATTCAACCGCCCTTCCATTAGCATTACTTTCGCCTATTCCGATCATTGCAAGGCCACCATTACTCATAACCGACTTCAGATCAGCAAAATCCATGTTAACAAGTCCCGCCTTTGTTATCATCTCTACCACGCCTTTAACTGCATTGACTAAAACATTATCCACGATCTTAAATGCAGTGTTCATTGAAATATCAGGAACAATTTGAATCATCTTGTCATTTGGGATTATTAACAACGTGTCAATACTATTTCTTAGCTTAGACAAACCTTCCAACGCATTCTGCATCCTCAATTTACCTTCAACAGAAAACGGTAATGTGACAATGCCTACACTTAAAATTCCCATTTGCTTTGCTATTCCAGCAATAATCGGAGCAGAACCAGTACCTGTACCACCACCCAAACCACATGTTATGAACACCATATCAGTTCCTTCAAGCATAGTCCTTAATTCAGAGATCGATTCTCTCGCAGCATCGTTGCCAACCTTTGGCTCTCCACCTGCACCAAGGCCCCTTGTAAGCTCTTTACCTATTAAAACCTTGTAATCTGCTTCAGAATACAATAAATCCTGTGCGTCAGTGTTAATAGCAACAGTCTTTGCGCCCTCTATACCATCATTAGTCATCCTTGTTATGGCATTATTTCCAGCGCCACCACAGCCTATAACCTTGATGTTGTGTCTTTTGCTTTCGAGAAAATGCTTCAATTCTTCGTCAACTTTTTTTAATCTGCCGTTTTTTCCTTCCATAAGGGGTTTCATTGCCATATAACTACCTCAAGATCAAATCTTATTTTACGGAATTAATCTTAAATAGTTATCACTATCTAATGACATAAAAATTTATCCTAGAAAATAAATTAATTTCTATTAAAATAGGAACCTGGGGTTAAAACTTTGGTGATAAATTTTCT
>CAYJVB010000031.1:0-9495 GCA_964373575.1 uncultured archaeon
TTCAATGAGGGTTCAATGAGAGCTGTTTATCCTGAAGAACGTATAAGAAATAAGTTAAGAGAACGAGTAGGAGAATTAGTCGGTAGAATTACTAGTAGTTACCCAGTATCCGTTAATGTCCATAGGGAAGAGTATTATGTTACTTACCATTTTCACAGTCGATAAATTTTCAATTGTTAGATAATCGACATAATACCTTTAATTATCATCGCTACGCCAACAATAGGAAAAATAAAAAAGGACCAGTCATTGAAAATTCCGAAGAGGGTAAAAGCAGCAATTATATCCAATATACCCATCACATCAAACCAGAATCCCACAGCAATGCTACCCAATAACGAAGCCATGCCTTTGACTAAAGCGAAGAAAATCAGAAATTTGAAGAACGGAACATCAGGAAACAAAAAAATAACTAGACCTATAGCAATATCGATAACTGCCAGAATCCTCCTAGGAATGTCAAATGTCAAACGATCAACCCACAGTAGTCTTAATATTTTTGTGATTAATGATTGCCTTCAAAATCTCTCTTCCTATGTCTGATGTCTTGCTGATTTTTATATCATTATTCTTGCTCACAGTTGCGGACAACAAGAAATCATTATCAACATAAACTGAAACCAATCTACCTTTCATAGCTTTGTCGAACATAAAAACAAGTGAATTCCCGCTCTCAGCTAATCGGTGATCCGCCTCCTTTCCTGTTGTTAAAATCTTTGGTTCGACATCAATATGTATTGCCAATCTCTCTTCCATGCTAGAAATATTTTGCCCTTCTCTGCCAATCAATTTTGCAATAACATCATTATTCACTCTAACAGTTACCCTATCTTGCGACGTGAATTGCACTTCAGCTTTAGGATCATATCTCCTTATCTCCTGCATTATAGCTTGCTTAGCTAAGTTCTCCACAGCTGAGGCTCTGTCTTCTTGAACGGGAATAACAACATTCTCTTCTCCATAACTATAAATTTCGTAGATCAATTTTCCAGTTTCAAAATCTTTAACCTCAACAACAGGTCTTGCCAAATCAGCTACAGTCATTCCGCTTGGAACTTTAACTGTCAAGCTTAATTCATAAACATTTTTTATTTCACCGTCTTTCAGAAAAATCACTGTATCAATTACGTGTGGTATAACGCCGAGCTCAATTTTACCAATGAACCTCTGCACAGCATCAATCGCCTCTGAAGCATGAACAACACCTATCATCCCTATGCCCGATAAACGCATATCAGCAAAAATCCTGAAATGTTTCTCTACTCTCACTTCATCAAAAATTGTGTAATCCGGCCTTACTAATAAAAGTATATCAGCAGTCTTTGCAAAATCTCCTCCTAATGGACCGTATTGCGTCACTTCATCGCTTACCTGCAAATCTCTCGGTGATTCTAGTGTTTTCAGAATAACATTTTTTTCTCTGATGTAAAACTCAGCTAATGAAGTTGCGAGGGTTGATTTTCCGCCGCCAGGAGGACCAGCGATTAAAATTCCTTCTGCTTTCTCTTTCAATCTCTGCATCAGCTTTTGCGATAATCTGTAATCATCTAAGGTTAATTTAACAGTAGGCCTGACAATTGTTATTTCGAACCCATCGGAAAAAGGTGGCTTAGCTATAGCAATTCTATAACTACCGATTTGAACAACAACCGCGCCTCCACTCTCAACCTCCACAAAGCTGTTCTCATCAGATCTAGCTTTTTCAATTATCTCATATATCATCTTCTGCATTTCTTCTCTAGCTAGAAGCTTCTCTCCAATTCTCTCCAGTTTGAAATTTCCCGGCCGTCCTCTTTTTGCCATCGGAAGAACCTTCTCTTTCAAGTGAACGCTCATAGTTTCAGGTGTGAAATACTTCTCGAATGATAACTCTTTAACTTCAATCTCTGGCGGTAGATATTGAGTCATGACACCCTCTACCTCGCCTACAAGAGACTGAACATAATCTGCTGTCAGTAATGTGGCATTCTCTGCCTTCGCGACATCCCGTATCATCGCATCCACCCTGCCACCTCTAGCCAGTTTTATATCCTCGTAGGAAGGCCTCTCTCCAGTAAATCTAAGGTTTATCGTCTTCTCTACACAAAGTTTTCTTATCTTTTTGAGCTCGTCCAGTCCAAGGAATCCGGGTTCTCTACCCTTAGAAGCTTGCGCCTGTAACTCGTCTAACGCAGCTAGGGGCACAATTATCTCTTCTAAGCCCTCTAATTCATCCTTCTGAAGCATCTGTGAAATCTTGGCGTCTATTATTATGGAACTATCAAGTACAGCTTTCTTTATCTTCATTGCTATCACAACAAAAAGGAACTTGAGTAGATTTATTTCTTTCAATATCGACTTTAATCAGAAATGCATGGTTTCGTAAATCGGTACTTCTATTCTTCTTTTTGTTCCATCGGGATTTGTTTCATAACAGATGTAATAGCCACTACAAAAGATAACGCTGCCACCATATAATTCTAATCTTTTACCAGTTTGTCTATCATGAACTATTTTAAACGGATCTCCTGATGAGATACTCCCAAATAATTTTTGCCCATAATTATCTTACAACAGAATAAAGTTAAAAATCCATCAGAAAATTTGGCTGAACTACACTATTCTAGAGAGTTTCTATATTCTAAAATAACTCTTTTAACAGTTCTATTATCAACGATTTTCTATGTTATAGAAATGCTTTTAAATGTAACTGGTGAAAAACACGCTTAGATAGATATGAAGAAAATTCCAAAATGTCCGGAGTGTGGAAGTCACCATATAAACATGGAAATGGACGAGCTAGTCTGTGGTAAATGTGGATTGGTTCTTTCACAAGCTATATTCTTAGGTAAAGATATGGTAGCTTAAGGGATCGGGAGCATAGTTTTATTTAGCTCAGGTTGTCTATGGCATTTTTATGGGAACAATAAAAGTTTCGGTTTACACAGAATCACCAAGACAATATAAAGTTATTGATGGGGATACTGAATATATTTATTATTCCACAAATGGTATAAAACTAAAATTTCGGGTTTCGGAAAAGGATTATAGTAAATTAGATGGATTACATTTTGCACCAAAAAACACAGAAATAATTGTGGATACTTATTAACAATAAATTGATCATTCTGTTAAGAGATCAATCCGATAGATAAACAATGGGGAAAGCATAATAATGTCTATAAGGCTTCCAAGGACCATCATCATACTTGTCCACCAAAACCCCTTCATCTACAAGCCAACGAGCAATAGCGTTTTCATCAGTTGTTAGCCGAGAAGCAACATATCGTCCAGTAAAGGGAGATCTGTTTCTATAAATTTTTTCTAAAACTGATTCTCTCGTAGGGGAGTGTTCTCTATTGATTGTTAACATTAAGTTTATTATAATGAATCAACCTTAAATGTTTTTTCATGTAACCAATTCTAGATTATAATGAAATTATATTTGGCGACTTATTCTATAGGAAAAGGAAATAATATTTCAGCTTTAGCTTTTTTAGAAACAGAAAAACGTATGCGAGAAAATGGTGTGAAATTTCTATGGGAACAATGCAAAGTCGCTTCTTTTTATTCTGGATCTGCAAATCAATTTCACCATGGAGTCTCAACTAATCCTTCTGCCGCTTATGCTTATGCACATCCTAGAGTCTATCAATTATCAAGGATTTTAGGAGCATCATTGATTACCGATGAAAAAGTTAAAAGATTTTGTGAAGAAGTTGCTGAAGCAAGTAACGGTGTAGTTGCTTTTCAAAATATGCTACTCCCACCTTTAGCTAAAGCAAGAAAAAATAACAGAATAGGTGTTTATGTAAGTGATTCTATCCCAAAAGGAATATCATATGCTGATTTTGTTATGTTAAGAAGTCCAGAAGGCAGACATACACTTTATCAACAACTCCCCAATCTTCCAGAAAATCATGTATTCTACATACCATTAATTCCTGAGCCGATTGCAACTCATAGAGAAGAAGATTATGAAAGAAGAAAAAGAAAGGGCACAAAAGGAACTCTTGATATTGTATTAAACCCGTCTGGAAGTGGAATTCCTTATGACGGTATTCCATTTATGGAGTCACTATTACCATTACTTAATGAAGACTACTCTTTAACAGTTATTGGGCCTCGTCCACCATTTAATCAACGAATGATAGATCATGCAAGACAATATTGTAGGAATGGTGACCTTAAAGATCCTATTGTAGGCACTACGTATAAGAAACCTGGACAAAGGCAAGTTATATTTGTTACAAGTGATGATATGATGGCCTTGGGGAGGGAAGGAATAATAGCAATTTCTAATTCCGACCTTGTAGTTTCACCTCCTAACGAGGTGCCTTTTTTAGCTGAACATGATTGCTGTCCATCTATCATATATCCTCCTGATAGGGGGTTACATGAAACAAAAAATAGAGAAGAAGCGGAAGGTAGAAAAACAGCGTATGTTTTGCGAGGACACGGAAAACAAATATATTTGACATGCGGTGCTCAGATTAAAGAATTGCAGGAGCAAGAATTATTAAACCAACTGAGAGAAAAAAGTCATACCTATGAAGGTCCATATTTAGGTAACGAGGGCATTGTAAATTTTGTTGCTAGAATGGTTCAATAGTTCGACAGTTAGTCTTATATTGTTAACTGAGAAAATTTTATTATGTCAGATGTAGGATATCAAGGATACGTAAAACAAAGAAATAGACTTCCACTATATATTGGTATTGTAGGATTTTTGTTTTCTATTGGTGCAGGATATTTGGCAGTTAATGGAATGCCAGCAATTATGGGTGCTTACAATAATCTTTTCAATAACATACCGCAACCTTTATCCCCAATTGATCCAACAGTTAGATATTTCCTTTTTGGATATTAAGCGCAAAATTTTACATTAATTTTTTAGCAATATCACTAATCCCTAATTCAACTTCCTTTCCAGTTTTCATCTCTTTCAATTTGAATTTCTTCATTTTCAACTTCTTTCTTGCCGACTATCAAAACATAGGGTATGCCTAAACTATCAGCATATTCTAATTGTTTGGTCAAATTTCTTACAGTTCCCTAAGTTTCAAACCTCTGATTTCTTCAAATTTATTTTTAGATATAAGTTTATGTAGCCAAAGAATACCAACATACCAATTTGGTATATAATTGAAAATATCTTTATTTAATGTTTTACAAGCTTCTATAACAGCAGATAAAGGAGATCTGTTAGAAGACAATCCTAATAGCCTTATAGTCTTAAACGAGACTTCGTAGTCATAATTATTTTCCAAAATTTTTTTTAAGATTTTCCAAGAATTATCTAAATTATTTTTCCATTCATAAATCAGTTCTCTGGTATTCTTAATTGTCAAAATATTTAAAATCTGTCTATCAGAAAATGAGCTAATGAAATTACTAATTTTCATTTTAGCAATCATATAAGGATAAATATAGTAGAATAATTTAACACAATTTTCTAGTCGTGAAATCGATAGTTTATACTTTGTGCGATCTGAATTTATCGTAGAAGTTATTCCAAAATTTTCCAATAAATTCTTTATGCCCTCTAAGAAAATTTTGCTGTTACTATTTATCATAATTCGTGGAACTCTATAAGTACCTTTTCGAGATTTTCTGATAAAAGTACTAAAACTCCCATCACCCTCAATACAACCAGTTATAAAAGCCAATTTGTTTTCTATCGGTAAATCAAAAATATTCTTCGGTACTTCTATTATATTAGCTTTTTTTCCAAAAGGTAAACTATATCGAAATTTTAAGTATTCGCAGAATGCTAAACTAGATATTTGCAATTTCCAGTTGTCTCTATCTGGATAAATATTAACATTTTCGAAATCGAACTGATTTTCTATAATACTTTTTAATTCTTCTAAAGTTTCTTTAGATTTTTGAGATATAGTTACAGGATCTTTTTCTCCAAGATGACCATCTGTTAAAATCCAACCTATTAACAGACATTCGAATTCAGTAATTCCATAATTAATTCTAAAAGTATTTTTACTTGTCCCAGATTTTATTCTTTCACCATCTAAAAATTCTAAAATGTTGAATTTTTCATATTTTGCTATAGTTTCTACAATTTTAAAAGGTACGGATCTTTCACCTCGTATCCATCTTTGTAGATTAGTTTCTCCGGTTTTCAAAAATTTAGCAGTATTTCTTATGGTATCAAAATTCGTAACAAATTCTTTTAACAAGTTTCTGAGTTTTTCTGAATTTGTAACGTAGATATTGTTCACCTATTGTTCACCTATTGTATATTTATACTTTGACTTATATTTAAATTTTATGGTTGGTAAAGACATTTTACTCAAATCAATTCGTAGTTCCAAATCTAAAATAGATATAATGACCTTATTAAAGATAGAACCACATTACTTACGAGAACTTTCTAAGAAATTAGATATGTTTCCTTCTGCTATTTTGAAACATTTAGAATTATTAGAAAATAATAAACTTGTTAGATCAGATACACTCGGTAATAAAAAATACTATAAACTTACAGAAGAGGGCAGGAGATTATTAAAGTTTATTTAAAAAATCTATCAATTGGTCCACTTTTACTTCTGTTTCTTTGCCAGTGTTCATATCCTTTACCTTGACCAAATTTTTATCTAATTCCCTTCTTCCTACTATTATAGTAAAAGGCATACCCAAAGAGTTTGCATATTCTAATTGTCGCCCCAACTGTCTATTTTTTAAGTCGAAATCTGTTAATATACCATTTTGTCTTAATTTCTGTGTTAATTCCAATACATTATCGCGAACTTCATCACTAACAGCTACTACAAACACCTTTGTCTTACTTTTGGTTGGTTTTATCATTTTTCTCTCTTTCATTACTTCTATGACTCTTTCTATACCTAGACTAATACCTGTAGCTGGTATATCCTTACCAGAAAATAAATCTATCATCTTATCGTATCTCCCACCACCAGCTATGCTACCAATGCCTTCCTCAGCAAACACTTCAAATATAGGGCCAGTATAATAACCTAAACCTCTCGCCAAGCTAAAATCAATTTTAAATTTAGGCGCTATCTTCATCTTCTTCAAGTAATCAATTAATTTCTCCAGTTCGAATATACCCTCTTCAGCATCCTTACCTAATATTTTTCTACACTCTTTGATTTTAACTTCATTAGAACCTTCGATTTGTATAAAATTAAGAATTTTTTTGATCACATTAGGTGATAGTTTTAACTCTGCTAGCTCTCTTTCAACACCTTTAACTCCTATTTTATCCAACTTATCTATTATTGTCAAAACTTCTAACGACTTGTTCTGTACCCCAGCATATTTGATTAAAGTATTTAATATCTTCCGATTGTTTAGTCGTACCACAAACTTGTCAAACCCTAGATTAACAAAAGCTGTAATGGCACATGCAACTACTTCTGCATCAGCTAGCACACTTTCGCTACCAACTGTATCAATATCAGCCTGAAGGAATTCACGCAACCTACCCTTCGAGACTTCGCCGTATCTCCAGACCTTTTCTATTTGATATCTTTTGAACGGTAATGGTAGGTTAGAATTTGAAGCCACAACCCGCGCCATTGGAACGGTTAAATCATACCTTAATCCTACCCTTCTTCCACCTTGGTCTTTAAAGTTGAATGTTTCTTTCAATATCTCTGATCCACCAGCACCTTTTGCCGACAACACCTCCCAAGATTCTATTGCGGGTGTTTCTATTGGCTGGAAGCCGAAGGCTTCAAAGGTATTTCTAACAGTTTCCAGAATTTTCTGTCTCAATATCATTTCTTCTGGAAGATAGTCTTTTGTGCCTTTAGGAGGTTGGAATTTACTTGGCATATGATCACTCAATGCTGTATTATCTTAACCATTTTTAAATAATTAAACATAATATTTCATCATTTGAAAATCTTGTTTGAAAATCTGCCAGGTGAAAATCTTTGGATGTCGTAAACAGTCCCTTGTTGCAGGGCTAATTGAGAAAGTATTTTTCCTATTAATGGCGCAAACTTATATCCCGTTCCTTTAAACCCGGTTCCAACAAAAATTTTTGAAAACTCAGGAAGTTCACCCAGTATAAAATCATTGTCTTCAACCAAGTCATAATAGCATTGATCGACATCAGTTACGTCTATCACCTTCGCATCTTTCAAAGATGGAATACATTCATTGACAAAATTTTGGATGTTACTGATACTTCTTTCTTTTTGTTTTTTCAAATCAGGTGGATTATAAAAACCTATTTTTACACCTTTAGTTTTTCTGTTGTAAATAGGATGACCATAAATACCAACATCAAGATATGCAAAGACAGGCATATTTTGAAATCTGAACATTTTTTCTTTATCTTTAGATGGAATATAATATTTTGATTGAATAGGCTTGTCAAGAATTATCGGAAACTTTATATTTTCAGCTCCTTTTATCAAATTGATTACTTCATTGCTACCTATTCCAGCTGTAACCACAAGTTTTTTTGATACGAAAGTATCTATGTTTGTTTTGACATAGATTTTTTCATCACCGCTTTCGATTAATTCAATTTCTACATTCTCCAAAATTTTTACATTACATTTCTTCAACTTAGCTAGAATTGATTTCATCACACGAGGTACATAGATAAAACCTGCATTTACATCCAAACAACCTATATCAGCATTAAATTGAAAAAACTGCTTCTTCAAATCCGATCCAGTTAATCGTTTGGTATCAATGAAAACAGAATTTATCGCATTAAAGCTAAGTTGTGCGTATGTAGATGCTAAATTTGGTGTGATAGATTTTTTAGCTATGTTCAGTACACCACAATTAATAATAACTTTTGTTGAACTCTGCCATTGAAATTCCTCCCATAATTTTCTAGCTTCCTGTGAAAATCTTACATATAAAGGATCAAGATAGTCATTTCTGATGGAACGTGTTAAGCCGTTTGATCCCGAATTCTTATTGCCTATTTTTTCTTTCTCGATAATCAAAATTTTACTAGTTAACTGTGCAGCATAATAAGCAGTAAAAAGCCCCATAATACCTCCACCGATAATAATCAGGTCATAATTTTGTTTTTGCACTGGAAATCCACCTCCTAATTTTCTTAGAAGAAGTAGCATTGCTATTAGGAATAACTAATAAGATATCACCGCTCTGTACTAAAAAAACATCAAATTTTTCTAACAGTTTCAATTTAGCCCTCAAAGCAATAGGAATCGAAATTCTTCCTTTGGAATCAATTTTAGAAGTAAATCTAGGCAAGTCTCGAGTGAACTAATTCACCCTTTCTGATGAAGACTTTCACCTCTCATTTCAATCACTGTTTTTTAATGCACTAGTAAATATAAATATGTTGAAGTGGGATAAGCTTTACCCAATAAGTAATTGGCTTTGGCGACTTATTGTGCAACTGATATGTCTGCACAAATAGTCAACTACCACCGGTTTTAACCGGTGGCATGAAAAAATTGAATATATGACCACCAGTTTCCGCTTCGCTCAAACTGGTGGAATTAAGGTTTAAAAGATTAACATTTGTATACATTCTTA
>CAYJVB010000032.1:0-9229 GCA_964373575.1 uncultured archaeon
GCTTAACACCTACGCTCCGGCACTACAAACCCTCGTGAGATTTGTAACACCAAGCGGGCATCGTTTACAGCGTGGACTACCGGGGTATCTAATCCCGATCGCTCCCCACGCTTTCGTCCCTCACCGTCGGACCTGTTCTAGGTAGACGCCTTCGCCACAGGTCGTCCCCCTAGGATTATAGGATTTTACCCCTCCCCTAGGAGTACCTCTACCCTCTCCCAGTCCCAAGTTTCGCAGTATCCCCGACAAGCTCACCAGTTTACTGGTGAATTTCACCGAGGACTTACAAAACCGGCTACGGACGCTTTAGACCCAATAATCGTGGATACCACTCGGGGCGCGGGTATTACCGCTTACCGTGCTAACAGCCAGTTTACTTAACTGCTTACGATGTTGAAAACCAATCAAAGAATTGAATGTGCGTATTTGAGATGATCTTATGATTAAAGTTCCTCTTCTATTTTCATAAACCCTTATCTTTAATTTTTGAAGTTCATTCTTTATCCATTCAGTAACATTAGCGTTTTTAACGTAAAATTCTATTTGTAGTTTATTTTTTGAAGACGTTACAAATCCTTCTGCATCAAACCATCCTTGTATATACTTTTTCTTTATTTCACAATCTGCGTTTTGAATCACTTCTGGTATTATAATTTTATCAAATTTTTTGCCGATAGGTATTTCAAATATTTTTGTTAGAATTTTATGAAATATCTTAGAATTTATAAAAAGTCTCCAACCCCTCCTTTTTTTATTGGCTATTTTTACTCCAGATATATTGAATTTTTCTCTCATTACAAGGTTTATAAAATCCAATCTTGATTCGTCTGTCCAAGATTCTACTATTATCTCCCAATGATCTTTGTGCTTTTCTGGTTCTCTTAAATGTCCATCGCCACTTATATAACCGACTATGTACGCAATTTCTGCATCCAGAACAGGTATTTTAACTTTATTGGGTGAGGATTTTGTTGTCACATATTCTAAATTTTTAATTATTTCTTTAACATCTCCTACATCTTTAAATTTAGTCACAAGAGATAGAGGTATTTGGTTGTTTCTTTTCCATCTCCTAATAGAACTTTCATCAATTCCTATTTTTTGTGAAAGATTTTTATAGCTTCTAAACTTAATCTTAAGGTTTTCAAGAAAATTACTGATACTTTCTGTGGAAGAAATCAAAAAAATTTCTCCCTTCTCATAATCCTCACTTAGCCCCAAAACCCATTCTTTCATTATATAATTTATCGTAAGTCAGTATTTAAGCCTAACTACTAGCATGGCGGCTGGCACCCGTCTTACCCACCCCTTATTCGCCAAGCTTTTTGGACTTGACAAAAGTTGCAGCATAGCTGCAACACTTCAGATCCCCTCGTCGTCCGCTTAGACATTGCGAAGGTTTCGCGCCTGCTGCGTCCCGTAGGACCTGGATTCATGTCTCAGAATCCATCTCCGGGCTTCCTCTCTCAAGGCCCGTATCCGTTATAGCTTTGAGGGTCCGTTACACCCCCAACAGACTGATGAAATATGGTCTCATCCTTAGGCGCCGTAGCTCTAAAAATTTCTTCATTCCAGAAAGAAATTCCTACCAGGTATTAGCTTCACTTTCGCGAAATTATCCCTGTCCTAAGGGTAGATTAACCATATATTACTGAGCAATTCGCCGAGGTCTTACACCTCACTTCTCGCATGGCTTAATCGGATCTGAATAGCAGTATCCTCCGGCGGGATCAACCGGAATTGGCAAGGTTTTCCCTGCTTCTTTACTGACAAATTTCACCAACTAGGGCCTCATTTGATGATAAAGAAACCATCATAAAGCGCTTGAAACTTGAAGTCATTTCAAGCTTCGCATATTGTAACTTAATAATAGACAGTCAAAATATATAAAGTGCTTTTAAATTAGATGGGTTCGCTACTTATATAGTTTTCTGCAATTTTTTGGGATTATTTCATGCTGCCGAAACTTATAGTTTGAGTTTGTAAAAAGTTTTTAATAAAGGAGGAGCTTTGCCTGTTGAAAAATACCTTGGTGACGGGAATTCCCGTACAGTTCTTTCTTTTAGGTATCCTAATCGTGTTAATTCATCGAGAATTTCTTTCGCCCTATCTGGAGAGATCACGGTTCTTTCATTACCAAATGTTAAATCATAACCGATATATACTCCAAACTCTTTTCTTATGTTTGCTTTTAGGATTACATAGTTTGCAAATAAAGCTTCAGCGTCACGTAGAGAAACCATACATGT
The DNA here is from genome assembly GCA_964373575.1 of uncultured archaeon. Taxonomy (GTDB): domain Archaea; phylum Aenigmatarchaeota; class Aenigmatarchaeia; order CG10238-14; family CG10238-14; genus CAYJVB01. Next base: position 2,250 of record CAYJVB010000032.1, read on the forward strand.
TTTTTCCTTTTTCAAGTATTTAAATCCCATCGAGTAGAAAAATTTGAAATAATTTAGCACTGTTCAAAAATACGATTATCTCATGCTGAGTCTTAACAAATCAAGATTTAGCTTAATAAGAATGAAATTGAAATAATAATTAGATTTTTTTGAATTATTGCAGGTGGGTTTTTATCATAGAGGCGAACAAAAATTATTATCAAACCATCATAATTGGTGGTGGACCTACAGGTTTAGCGGCTGGAATGTATGCAGGTAGGCTAGGATTGAAAACTTTAGTTTTAACCAAGACGTTAGGAGGAACAATAATTCTCACAGATGTTGTTGAAAATTATCCAGGTTTCAAGAGGCTGACTGGACTAGAACTAACTGAACACCTTAAAGAACATGCTTTGGATTATAATTTGGTTGCAATAAAAGAAGAAGAAGTAATGGATGTCAGGAAGAGCAAAGACTTGTTTGAAGTTAAGACAGAGGATAACACATATATCGGAAAGACTCTTATTTTTGCTACTGGAACTAAACATAGAGAATTGAATGCTCCTGGAGTAAAGGAATTTGCTAATCGAGGGGTACATTACTGTGCATTGTGTGATGGTCCTATTTACAAAGACAAGGCAGTTTGTGTTATCGGCGGTAGTGATTCTGCTGGAAAGGAGGCTTTAGTGTTGTCTAGATTCGCTAAAAAAGTTTACATGATTTATCGTGGCGACGATATTCATCCAGAGCCAATCAACAAAGAAAGGATAGCTGCTACAAAAAATATTGAAATAATCCACAAAACCAATGTGGTTGAAGTCAAAGGAGACAAATTTGTGACAAGTATTGTTTTGGACAAACCTTATAATGGCAACAAAGAAATAAGGATGGATGCTGTTTTTATTGCCATTGGTTTAATACCGCTTTCGGATTTTGCGAAGAAATTAGGAGTCAAGATAAACGACAAAGGGGAGATAATCATAAACAGAAAGGCAGAGACAAATGTTGAAGGTGTTTTTGCGGCTGGAGATGTTGTTGATACAGAGTTCAAACAGGCTATTACAGGTGTAGGTGAAGGTGTGACTGCTGCTTATGGAGTTTATAAGTACTGTGAGAGCAAGGAGATCATGCCAACTTGATTTGTTATTTCTGTTGAGTAGTTAAAATGGAAAGCTTTATAGGCTCGAACGTTACCTTTATTATATGAATCCTATTGAAATGTTAGATGGTGCATTGTTAGATGGCTACACTGCTTTTGCAAGACTATATCAAGGTGTTACCGGTGAACATAAGGACCGTCTTACACAAAATGCATATGCGGCATCATCATTGGGTTTTGGTGTGTCAATTCCAATCTATTTACCACTATCATCCTTGAGTTTACCACTGTTGTTTTATTCTGCTTTATCTTATCTTAATTGTAAAACAAAATTTCAATTGGCGGAAACTTTACCTTATTCGGATAGTAAACGTGTGGATAATATATTACCTTTATTCTTCCTAGGGAGTTTATATTTTTCAATAAAGAATGGTCTTGATATTTTTGCAAAAATAGAAAATCGTGATGCTAGTGAATTAAACTTTAAGATTTTCTCATTCTTATATGGGCTGTCGTCGCTTGCACTTGCTTCAAGCGTATACATGGAACGAGTTAATATTGAGCCCCCGTCAGGAAAATCGATTCTTGAAAGGATCGGAGAATACTTAAATGGTTCTAACAAGACTCCAGTGAAGGCATTGGTTGATGTCTAAATCGGATCTAAAACCAATATCTTTATTACTCAACAAATCAAAATTTTTCTATTGAAATTCCATAGGTGATAGAATATGTATTCTTACAAAAATAAGCGTGGACAAGCATACCATCTGCACACGAAAGAAGTAACACTGAAAAGTACTGGAAGGAAACAGAGAATCTTCTTCTTCAGTAAAGATCCTAACGGTGCAATCGAGTTGCCCAGTGGATATGGTATTGTAGAAAACACAAAGACAGGTTTGCCTTTTTTGAAGAAGAAGTGAAAACAAGAGATTGATTGTAAAAATATGAACCCATTCACTGTTCAGATATTAAAATCATCGAAAGAAATCTCTATCCCTGCCTCTCTTGCCGCCATTTTTAATCCCACTCTATTACAATATACATCTGAATATAATTCTATGAATCCATAATTTAATGAACCGTGTCTTTGAAATCTTTTTTTTGTCTTGGCATACGTGTCGTAAGTATCATGGCCAAACCCCGTAAGTAGGAGACATAGAGCTGCAGGAAAATCAATGCAAGCAGCTGCATATTGAAAATCATGTTGGTTAAATGCAAACCCTACTACGTGAAAGGTAGTTCCGATTGCAACACCCAGATACCCTGCTAGAGTAAACTTGTTTCTAATTGAGCACTTAACATAATCTAGTAAAATTCCCATATGCAGATAATCAATTCACAGTATTAAATTCGTTTTCTATTTATAGCATTTTTCCTTATTCTTCCACTAACCAAAGGTAAATGCATACATAGTGAAATCTTTCGACGTCGTTATTATTTTTAATTCATGAATTTCTTGTTTTTTAGTCTCAACTAAATTGAACATGTCGGGTTTATCAACAGCTACATAGCTTTTTCCATTTTTCACTATAACATCTTTTCCAGCGTTTGATTTCGTTAAAGATTTACCATCCAATTGTACTTCCACTTCAAATTTTTTAGAAAATGGTGCCATAACCGTATTTACTTCTTTGGCAGTATACTTCAGCGAGACATGACCTTTTTTTCCTTCATGCTTAATGAACTCCGCTTTTTGCATCCAGTCCCCGTCCAGATAAATAATATTCAGCTGATGATCTCCTTGGTCAACAAATCTAATGCAGCTGTCAGGAACGCATACGGAGGAGTTGCCAAAACCCTCATTTCGAAGATGGCCCAAATAAGTTTCAGGTGTTGTATGGAAGGATTTAAGCTTTAATTCATCATTTTTAGTTTCTTTATCCGGCAATTTTATTCCTGTTTCTCTGACAAAGTTTCTGATTTTATCTTCAATTTCAACATAACCACCTTCTCCTATATGCTCATAAACTACCTTCCCATTTTTGTCAATCAATGTTTGTCTAGGCCAATATGAATTGCCGTATAGCCGCCATGTTGTATTGTTACTATCTAAAGCTACCGGATATTTTATGCCGTGTTTTTTAACAGCTTTTTCTACATTTTCTGGTTTTCTTTCGAAATCAAATTCTGGCGTGTGAACACCTATTAGAACGAAGTTTTTATCCTTGTATTTTTTCCAAAGTTCTTTCATGTGAAGTAATGTTCTTATACAATTGACACAGCTGTATGTCCAGAAATCTAATAACACTACTTTACCTTTCAATTTTTTGATGGTCAAAGGTATAGTATTGATCCAACCGATTATATCTTCAAACTCAGGTGCTGTTGGTTTTAGGAAATTCACTTAATCACTCAATAAATCTTAATATTTGAAAATTAATTATTATTTATGGTTTCTATCCTTCAATCATTATTCCTTGGCTTAATCCAAGGCATCACAGAATGGCTTCCTGTTTCAAGCTCCGGTCATCTGGTAATATTACAGCAGCTGTTTAATATCGAAGTCCCGGCAGCTTTTGATATTTATCTACATTTTGGATCCTTGTTGGTTATTTTCTATTACTTTAGGGAGGATATTCTGAAAATTTTAGATTCTCTTGTTAAATGGGATACAAAATCTGAACATTTCAAGATGATGTGGTATGTGTTCGTAGCTAGCATCCCAGCTGGTGTAATTGGATTTTTGTTCCTAAAATTTTTTGAATCTTTGTTTCAGAGTCTTTTGGCTGTTGGTTTGGCTATGCTGATAAATGCTATGATATTATACTCCACTAAATTTGTTAAAGGGAAGGAGAGAATTGATGCTTCTAAGGCATTTTTTGTTGGTATTGGTCAGGGATTAAGCATCACGCCGGGAATATCTAGAAGTGGAACAACTATTTCTTTTGGTTTGTTTTCGAGAATGAAAAAAGAGGATGTATTCAGACTGTCATTTTTAATGGCTGTTCCAGCATTGCTAGTTTCCAATATTGTTGAACTGAGGAATTTAGTTTCTGCAGATATTGATACACTCTCTCTTGTTGTAGGCCTGATATCGTCAATTGTAGTTGGTTATCTGTCAATTGATTTCCTTTTCAAGATTGTCAGGCAAAACAGGTTGCATTATTTTGCTTATTATTCTTTGGGCTTAGGAATTTTTACAATAATATTATCGATAATATGATTTACAAGATCAGATCGTATATCGTAGCGCCGAGACTGGGATTTGAACCCAGACACCCTTTCGGGAACCAGCTTTCCAGGCTTACGCTTCTCGTTATTAGTGAGAATTGGCGCAATACCAGGTTATGCGATCTCGGCTCGTAATTAAAATGCTTAATCAATTCTTATATTAGTTTCTTTTCCCTGTTTAGAAAGAAATCTATAACCGCTACAACTAGAGCTAGGTATACAGAATATCCGTTTATTGCAATCAGAATGAAAATTATTGCTGGTTTAACAAAGAGATTAATGACTTTGCCGATTATAAAAGCGTTTAGAATTATTTCCTCTGCTAGCATTATGAATAGAGTTCCCGAGAGACCGGATATATTGTAGTAATAATCAATTCCGAACATAACAAGTTTTGGTATAAGTGGTATGAGGTCAAAACCAAGTATGAAGACTACTGTCTGAAAGTCTTTGCCTAAATCTAAAGGATCAGTCCAGGCTGCGAACAGCAAGACTATTCCTATTATGATCTTCCATGTCAGTGACTGTAACATTTTTAACTTTCCCTATACTATTTTTCTCATGATAATAAAAGTTATTGAGTCTGGTAAACTGAAAGAAGTTGAGATATCTAAAGCAGTTACTGTTTCTGAACTGGCGAAGAGATTGAACATAGTTATGCCTAGTTATATCGCCAAGATTAATAATATAATTGTGCCAGACACAGAAAAGGTTAAAGAGAAAGACGAGGTTGAGTTCTTTAAGATTATAAGTGGTGGATGATGGTTGTTATAGCTGTAACTGGATTACCTGGCGCAGGTTCATCCACAATTGCTAAGTTGCTTGCTAAGAAACTTAAGCTACGATATTTTTCTCCTGGAGAATATTTCAAGAGTCATTCTCGAAAGAAAACACAAACAGAAAGGGTTCTCAGTGTGTTTCAATCTGGTAAGGGAAAACAAAAACTGTTTCATAAAAGGATAGATGAAATGCAAATTGAACTTGCTAAAAAAGGCAATGTTGTGATTTGTGGCAAATTATCTATTGTCATGTTAAAGAATATTGCTGATTATAAGGTCTGGCTTGAATGTTCGATTGAGGGGCGAACTAGAAGAACTGCTAAGAGAGACAAAATAGGCTTAGATTTAGTAAAGGAGAAGATCAGACAAAGAGAAAAGATGGAAATGGAAGAATGGAAGAAAGACTATGGTTTTGATTATAGGAGGCAAAGAGAAATGGCAGATATTGTAGTTGATTCAACAAAGTTAATAGTGGAACAGACAGTGGATAAAATACTGAAATTCATGAAATCTGCACAAAAATAACATCTTGTTTTCTAACAGCTTCATCTATATTACCCCCATTTCTGTATAATGGAACACCGCCAATGGAATATAAAGTATATTCATTTAAAGAAAGAACATCTAAATTATCCAATTGTCCTTGGCCACAATAGATACGAACTTTCCTTTCTCTAGAATAATCTAATGTACTACCATCTTCAGCTATCAATAAATATCTTGCTTTTCCATTAGCATTTATTGTTTTGAGTTTGTATCCCTTAAAAGTGGTTGGACTCCTTCCAAACATGTGCATCACCAGTCTTGGTACCAATACTATATTTAATTAAATATATGCTACTCCTTTATATTCTTTTGTATTTCAGCGTGCTTTTCTCACAAAAATGTACTTCATAGGAGAAGATGTTTTAATTCCTGTCTTAAACCCACATTTTTTGCATTTGTATCCAGTTTGCACCTTCTTTCCTAGCAGATTTTTGCCATAAACACTAATTAATTCACTTCCACAAACAGGGCATACATTTAGCTTACCCTTTCCCCTTCTTGTTTTAACTTTAACCTCAATTTCAGGTAATTCCACTGCTATTTGCTTAACTCTATGAGAAGATATGACAAAATTTTTGTTGATTTTCTTTAAATTTGCTAGGACAAGTATCCATAACTCGTGAAGGGTGGTTACAACTTTCCTCCTGTGCATAACCTCTTTCATTATAGAAACAACCATATCTTTTGGAGGTATTCTTCTGCTTGCCATCTCACCTATTGATATAAGAGTTTTATTTGATTAAAAGGTTTTTTATATGATATGAAAGTTTATTTTATGTTTCGCCCTTGCAAGAGTGACAGGACATTTGAAATGATACCTGAAGGCAATATCGACAGAAAATTACTGATTGATATTATTTGTAAGTCATTGAATGGCAAAATTATTAATGATAATGCAAGCATCACGTTAATTGATTTTCCAGAAGGTAAAATATCTGTTTCTAAGAACAATAAAATTCTGATTAAACAAATAGAAACGGAGAATGAGGCAAGAGATATAGCTAACAAAATTATGAAAGAGTTATTAGCCTGACTCAGGGTTGTATACTCTGAAAGTTACAGTTCCTTCAATAAGATAGCCTTGAGGACATCTACCCCTTTCTCTTTGATTTCATAATTACCTTGAGGGAAACCCTCTTTAGCATTTTCAATATACAGTCTACATCCTATACAAAGAGCATGTAATTGGAGAAAACCTACATTTTTCCCATTGCACACCACAAAAGAATTTTTTCTTAGTGTTGAATTATGTGTCATAATCAACTTATTCTAGTTAAACTTAAATCTCTTAGTAGAATTTAACTGATTTGATTATACAACATTTATATAACCTTTAGTAAAAATTGGTAAATCTGGTATCGTTGCTTAATTACCCAATTTAGTTGAACAGAAAGTATAATATCGGA
>CAYJVB010000033.1:0-9104 GCA_964373575.1 uncultured archaeon
ATTTTGTGGGACTTTCGTGATATACGACAAGATCCTACTAATCCTTGGAATTATGGTGCGTTAGTTCTAGATGTTGGCGGCGCAATAATTCCAGGACTTGCTGGTGGCAGAGTTGCTGTAAAGGGAGTTGAATCAGCGGTTAAAGCTGGTAAAGTTGCTGATATAAGTGCTAGCGCTGTGAAATATGTTGATAATATAGATGTTCTATTCAAACATCTTGATGATGTTTCTAGTTCTATTACTAAAACTTCTAATTTCTTAGAAAATACTGCTAGAGGAGTAAAAAATGAAGCTAAGACTTTAATTATGGAGGGACTTTCTAAAAATAAAAAAACTTTTGATGTCACAATAAAAGAAACTGGCCAAAAAATTGGAACTAGACCAGACTCTTTAGGAAAATTGGTTGATTGAGTAAATGGACAAAAAATTGTTATACAATCTTTTATTTTCGGTATTTTGGGCTGGTTCTATACTTGCAACTAAGCTTGCCTTGAATTCGGGGCTAGACCCAATAATTTTTAATTTTCAAACTACCTTGGTAGTTGTATTGATTCTAACTCCTTACATGATTTTGTTCCATAAAAAAGATCTAATGAAAATTCACAAAAGAGAAATCAAAATTATTCTATTGTTAGGCCTGGTTTTGTCGTTTGCTTATATTATATCGAATCAAAGTCTAAAACTAACTACTTCAATAAATTATGGATTTCTAATAAAAACAACCGTTATATTTACTCCACTACTTTCCTTACTGTTCCTGAACGAAAAAATAACTGTAAAGAAAATATTCTTCATGACAGTTTTTCTAATAGGTGCATTTTTGATTTCAACAAACGGCCAGTTGGTTATTCCGCATAAAGGTGATTTATTAGTCATGTTAACTGCATTACTTTTTTCAACGGGGCTTATTATATCAAAATTACTGTCAGGAAAACTTAGCCCCGAGGTGTCTGGAGCAATCAGACCTATATCAGCGTTTATCTTCCTGGTAATAATAACTCCTTTAATTAGCAAATCTTTCTCGATAGCAACTGTCCTCGATATTAACACAGCAAAATATGTATTACTGGCGTCAATTTTTGGCGTATTACTAACTATATTCCTGGGGAAGTCTATTGTATCTTCAACTGCATCGTATTTTACCCTAATGAATAATATGACATCTGTTTTTGTTCTTCTGGGTGGTTTAATATTTTTAAGTGAAACCATAACGTTTGTTCAGGGAATAGGTACAATTATAACAATAGCAAGTGCTATATTTGTCCAAAAATCTGAGATCTGAAATTTAATTTTTACAGAGATATTTTCTTGAAAAACCAAATATAGATAATAAAAACATCCGTAACTCGAAACAAGTTAAATCTTAAAAAAGCATGTTATTGAATAAGTATTCAGGCGTCAGTGGTCCAGTGGCTAAGATCCTGGCCTTCCAAGCCAGTGACCCGGGTTCGAATCCCGGCTGACGCATTTAAATGTTTTATTGTTTATATCAAAATTCTAAAACGGTGTTAACGATGGTAAAAATAGGCGACAGAATTGTAGGAAATGTTACTGGTTTCGATTCAGTAATACCAATAATAAGAACACCTTATGGAGATTTCAATGTGTATCAACTTAGCCAAAATGGTAATACAGAACGTGAAACGTATATAGCATATACTAGACTAAAAATCGGTGATGAAGTTGAAGCAACAGTTACTAATACGTATCTTGGGTGGGCCGAATTCGAAGGTTTATATAGCTAACAAGAAACGTAAATAATCTATTAATTTTCCTATGTAAATTTGTATAACGATGAAAAAAGAATTGGAAATAGCAAAAAAATGTGTGAAAGAAGCCGGAAAAATAGCTATGAAACATTTCGGTAAAGCTACAATAAAAATAAAACCCGACAAAACAATTGTCACACAAGCGGATATCGAATCAGAAACTTTAATTAGGAAAATAATAACAGATAACTTTCCAGAACATACTATTGTTGGAGAAGAATTTGGAGAGAGCAAAACTGATTCTGAATACAAATGGTTTATAGATCCTGTTGATGGAACTACAAATTTTTCAATCAGCAACCCTTTTTTTGCAGTGTCTGTTGCATTAGTAAAAAATGACGAACCTGTAATCGGCGCAACTTATTATCCCTTGCGGGATGAATTATTCTTAGCTTCAAGAGACAAAGGCGCTTTTCTTAATAATGAAAAAATTAAAGTTTCCGAAAGAAGCGATATAGAGACATCATTCATTACTTTCTGCCATGCCAATGACCAAGAATCAACTAGAAGAGCAGTTAAAATTTTCAATACGTTGAAAATGTATTCTGACAAAGTGAGACAGTTGGGAGCAGCTACACTCGAATTATGTTTTGTTGCGTGTGGTAGAACAGAGTCTTTCATAATGAACAACATTTATCCTTGGGATATCGCTGCAGGTGTATTAATTATAGAAGAAAGTGGAGGCAAAGTAACAAAATTTGATGGCAGTCCGTTTACAATCTACTCAAAAGACATAGTAGCCTCTAATGGAAAAATACATGGAAAGCTTCTAGAATTAATCAAAGCCTAGAAGAATTATACGCAATCTAATGTCACAAAAGCTTTAAATCACTTCATACTAACCTTAATAAATCTTTCATTTTAAAAGTATTAGAGTATTTATCGGTGAAAAAATGAAGCAGGACGCCCTTGCTGACGTTATGTCAGCTATAAAAAATGCAGAAAAGATAGGAAAGAAGGAGTGTATTACGCCTACGTCTAATCTGATCAGGGAAGTTCTAAAACTAATACAAAAAAACAAATACATAGGCAATTTTGAATTTATCGATGATGGGAAATCTGGAAAGTTTAGAGTTGAGTTGATAAATAGGATAAACGGTTGTGCTGTGATAAAACCTAGATATTCTGTTAAAGTCGATGGTTTCGAAAAGTTTGAAAAAAGATTTCTACCTGCTCGAAGTTTTGGAATTTTGATCGTGTCGACTACTTCTGGTGTAATGGAACATAAAGAAGCCAAAGCAAAAAACATGGGTGGTAAACTAATCGCATATGTGTACTAGTGATTTCTATGAAAAAAGAAGTATTGATTTCTAATGGTGTCAACATACATGTTGAGGAAAAAAAAGTGAAAATAAGTGGACCGAATGGCCAACTAGAAAAGGAATTCAAGCATTTTTATGAAATAAAAATTGAAAGAGAAGATAACAAAGTTGTAGTTTCATCTGACTCGGATTTGAAAAAGGTAGGAGCAATGGTAGGAACTATAGCAGCACACATAAGAAACATGGTAAGAGGTGTAACGGATGGTTACATATACAAAATGAGGATTGTCTATACGCATTTCCCAATTACAGTTAAAGTAGAACAAAACAAGATGATCATTTCAAATTTTCTTGGTGAAAGAACTCTGAGAACTGCAAAAATTCTCGGTGATACAAAAGTTGAAATCACCGGTCAAGATATTAGTCTGACAGGATCGAATAAGGAAGATGTTGGACAAACCGCAGGAAATATTGAAACTGCAACAAAAATTTCAAAAAAAGATAGAAGAGTCTTTCAGGATGGGATTTATATTTTAAAAGAAAGTGAGTAAGATGATAAGCAAGAGGAAAAAACCAAAATGGTCAATAGAAGGCAGATATTTGAAGAAGATTAAAAATAGATGGAGAAAGCCAAGAGGGAGACATAGCAAGATGAGACAACATAAAAAAAGCAAAGGTATTGCGCCTTCAATTGGGTTTGGCAATCCGAAAGAAAGTAGGGGGTTGCATCCATCGGGATTTAGAGACGTCCTGATTCATAATTCATTTGAGCTTATGAAATTAGATCCAAAAAAGGAAGCTGTTAGATTCGCCAAAATTGGCAGAAAAAAGAAAAATGAAATGCTTAAAAAAGCAGAAGAGCTAAAATTGAAAGTCTTGAATCCGTGATTAATATGGCAGGTTTATCTTTACAACGAAAACTGGCAGCTAGAATACTGAAGATAGGAAAAACTAGGATTTGGTTTGATCCTGAACACATGCCCGAAGTAAAGAACGCTATCACGGCTATGGATATTAGAAAAATGATTTCTCATGGTTACATAAAAAGGACAAAAGAAAAATTGAAGTATCCAACAAAAATCGGTTCAACTAAAAGGACTCCGGGTAGGACAAAAGGTAAATCAGGTGCAATCTATAATAAAAAGAGGAGATGGATAAATACTGTCAGATCATTGAGAGTTATGATTAAGGAATTAAAAACTACTGGGAAAATTAACCAAGAAATTTACAAAAAAACATATATGCTAATAAAAGGTGGTTCGTTTAGAAGCAGGGCTCACTTAAAATTACATCTCGAACAAAAAGGTGTTAAGTTATGAAGATGAACGCAAAGTATGAAGTTCCATTTAAAAGAAGACTTAATAACAAAACAAATTATAGAAAAAGGCTTGCATTATTAAAGTCAGGAAAACCAAGGTTGGTAGTTAGAAAATCGCTGAATCATGTTTATGCACAAGTGATTAACTTCACACCACAAGGCGATAAGGTTTTAGTATCAGCAGCATCCCAAGAATTACAAGATATGGGTTGGAACAATTCCACAGGTAATATTCCATCATCTTATCTAGTTGGATTATTGGTTGGAAAAAGGGCACTTAAAAATAAAATAAACGAAACGGTGCTTGATATAGGTCTTTATTCAAATATCAAAGGATCTAGAATCAATTCAGTAGTAAAGGGCGCAATTGATGCTGGATTAATTGTACCACATTCAGAAGAAATTCTGCCATCTGAAGATAGAATAAAAGGAAAACACATTATGGATTATGCTAAAAAGTCCGGTGGTAAAAAACATTTATTTATGAAAAACAAACCTGAAAAACTTGAAGATGATTTTCTAAAAATCAAATCTATGATATTAAAAGGGGAATTAAATGAAGAAAGGAGAAAAGAAAAAACCAAAGGATCAGAAAAAAGTAAAGGAAAGTAAAGTCGTTACTGAAGAAGAAACAGTATTGACAGAAGAAGTTCAGAAAGAGATTGAAAAAGAGATAGTTACAGAAGAATTACCACAAAAGCTTGTTGAAGAAGTAAAAGAAGTTATATCAAAAGAAGTAGAAGAAAGACTATCTTTATGGAAACCTAAAACAAAACTCGGAAAAGATGTTTTCAGCGGCAAAATAAAGAACATTCAAGAGATTTTAGATAATGGTGTCAAGATCAAAGAACCAGAAATTGTGGATTTCTTATTACCGAATTTACAGAATGATTTAATAATGGTCGGAGGAAGACCAGGCAAGGGTGGCGGGGTTCAAAGAACACCAATAAGAATATCAGCGAAAATGCATAGGTCTGGAAGAAGATTGTCATCTTCGGCATTTGTCATAGTGGGAAACAATAATGGTATTATAGGAATTGGTAAAGGGAGAGCAAAAGAAGGTAGACTCGCAGTTCAAAAATCCATACAAAAAGCTAAATTAAATTTAATCATTGTTCCTAGAGGCTGTGGCTCATGGGAGTGTGTGTGTAACGACCCACATTCTGTTCCTTTTATCGTAGAGGGTAAAGCAGGTTCTGTTTCAGTAAAACTCTTACCTGCCCCGAAAGGCGTGGGTTTGGCAGTTGACAATGAAACAAAAAAACTTTTCAGGTTGGTAGGTATTCATGATGTATGGATAAAAACTTTAGGCAATACTGGAACAAGATATAATCTGATAAAAGCTGCCTTTAATGCCCTTAGAAATTTGCATAGGTACAAAGGTGTTTGAAATGATCGCAGCTGTTAGAATAAGAGGAAGAGTTAACGTAACAAAAGACGTTAAAGATACACTGAACATGCTTAAATTGAAAACTGTTAACAGCTGCACTGTGATGCCAGATTCCCCAAATTTAAAAGGTATGTTAGATAAAGCAAAGGATCGTATCACTTACGGAAGTATTGATAAGGAGACATTTGTTGAGTTATTGAAAAAAAGAGGGAGAGTTCTAGGTAACAAAAAATTGACGGAAGATTACTTGAAAAAAACAACTAAATTTGATAACTTTGAAAATTTTGCAGATTCTGTTTTTACCAATAAGACAAAATTGAAGGATGTTAAAGGTCTGAAACCTTTTTTCAGACTTAATCCACCTAGAAAAGGGATGAAATCAGCAAGACTTCATCATCCAAAGGGTGCTTTGGGATTTAGGAAAGACGGGATAAATGAGTTTTTAAAGAGGATGATATAATGGTTGTGAGAAAGAGGAAAAAAATTTTAAAAAGAAGAGGCGACAGAAGTCCTGGCTATGGTAGTCAAAAAAAGCATAGGGGTGGCGGAAGTAAAGGTGGTAAGGGGAATGCTGGTCTGCATAAACACAAAATTCATGCAATGATAAAATATATGCCTGATCATTTTGGAAAATTAGGTTTCCAAAGAACTTATGCAAAAATAGTAAGAACAATAAATTTGGAAGATTTAGATAAAAAATTGAAAGAGCTATTGAATGAAAAAAAGATAAAGGATGATAAAGAAGGTATAAAAATAAATTTATCTGAATTGGGGTATGACAAGCTTTTAGGTGGAGGTCAAATTAATCATAAAATTGTGGTAGAAGGCAAATCTTTTTCTAAGTTGGCTGTAAAAAAAATAGAAGAGACTGGTGGAAAAACAATTGTTGTGAGCTAAATGGCATTTGAAATAGCATCTCTATCAAAATATTTGCCTACTGTTAAAAAACCTACATTTAAACCCTCCTTAAACAAGAAGCTATTGTGGACCGGACTTGTACTGGTTATATATTTCATGCTTTCTTCTAGCCTGTTTGGGAGTGTTTACGGTCTAAATCGTCAAGCAGCAGTAGGATTCCATACCCTACAGATTCTTCTTGGTTCATCCTTCGGAACATTGATGACATTAGGAATCGGGCCAATTGTTACTTCATCTATTTTGCTTCAATTATTAGTCGGTTCCAAAATTATTGATTGGGATTTGAAAGATAAAGAGGACAAAAAAAAATATGAAGTGGTGCAAAAAATTTCATCCATTGCATTAGCATTTATCGAGGCATTTATTTATGTCATCGCAGGTGCAGTACAACCAGTTAGTTTTGAACCATTCATCGTAATAATTGTAGTTATCCAATTAGCACTCGGTGGGATTATTGTAATACTTCTTGATGAAATAGTAAGCAAATATGGGTTAGGATCTGGTATTAGTCTGTTTATCGTTGCTGGAGTTGTTAATACTGTTTTCATTCAAGTCTTTAGTCCATGTGTTCCAGTAGCTGAAGGTGGATGTCCTTTACCTTCACCTGGGACCGAACCTGTGGGAAAATTTTGGTACCTATTGTTTAATATAGGCAACGGGTTCAGTTATCAAAACCTTTCCGCCTTAATTCCAATTATATCAACATTGGTAGTAATTTTAATTGTTGTCTACGCCCAATCAATAACAATAGATATCCCACTCACATTTTCACGGCTAAGAGGATTTGGAAGGAGATGGTCGCTGAATTTGTTCTACACAAGTAACATTCCTGTTATTTTAGCTGCAGCATTACTAGCTAATATGCAACTATTCGCAACATTAGTAGCCCAACCACTTGCTACCGATCCAGATGTAAAATGTGGTATATTAGGATGTTTGGCCAGCAGCGGTAATTCGGGAAACATTCCTGCCAGTGGACTGGTTTATTATCTATCTGCACCCCAAGGAAACAACATCATAATTGATATTATTGAAGGCACATTCACAACAAGATATTTGATCAGGGTTATAGCATACACAACCTTCATGGTAGCCGGAGCAATTATTTTCTCACTATTTTGGGTAAAAACATCTGGAATGGATTCACAGAGTGTTGCAGACCAAATAGATGATATAGGCATGCATATCCCAGGCTACAGAAAAGATCCGAAGGTCATAAAAGGTGTTCTAGACAGATATATTCCTCCTTTGACTATTATAGGAGGTGCCAGTATAGGTTTACTGGCTGCATTTGCAGATTTTGTAGGTGCTATTGGATCAGGTACAGGTATATTGCTAACTGTGACTATTTTGTATAATTTTTACCAGAAGCTCAAAACGGAAGAAGTAGAAGGTGCTAATCCATTAATTAGAAAGATAATTGGTGAATAAAGTGGTTTTGGGTATAGTTAATTCAATATTATCTCCTTTGTTGCAATATAGTCCTGTGTTGGTAATTTTTGGTATTGCTTTATTGATAAGCATAGTAACAGGAATTATAAACAAGAAAGCTATGTCAACTCCTCAAGCAAAAGATCTAAAAGAGAAACTGAAAATAGCAAATGAATTGAGAAAAGAGGTTACGGATGCACAAAAATTGGGTGATGCAAAAAAAGTTGAAAACCTGACAAAGAAAAGTCTTGACATTCAGTCGAAATACATGTCGGAACACACAAAACTTATGTTCAAACCGATGATTATTTCAATCTTACTTGCCTTATTAATTCTGCCTTGGCTACAAGCTACATACGAAAATACTGTTGTAGCATCTGTCCCGGGAATAATACCATTTTTAGGCGGGAATGCAATGACATGGTTATGGTGGTATATTACTTGCTCACTGAGCCTAAGCATTGTTATAAGAAAAATATTGGGTGAATAAATGACTAAGCCAAGATTCAAATCAAAAAGTTGGAGATCCAAACAAGTTAAAACACCTGGCAACAGATTAGTTAATCGTTATTTGAGAAAAAATCCTAGAGCAGCTAAGTGTTCAAATTGTAGTAGGAAATTGGCTGGAGTTCCTAGAGTTAGACCCGAATATTTGAAAAGAATGCCAAAGACTGAAAGGAGACCTGAAAGACCTTATGGTGGCAAATTATGTTCTTCTTGTATGCGTCAAGTGTTTAGAAAAGTGGTTAGATAAAACGAAATTATCTCAAACTCGGGAATCCGTTAAGATTTTTTTATCGAATATAGTTCAATCAATTTTTTCTTTCCCCCAGTAGTCTTGGATAATTCGTTATATACTCTCTTTTGATTACTAAAAATAGAATTTATGAACTTTGTATGGACATATCTCCACTTTTCTGGATTTTTTCTAACAAATTCAGCCCATCTCTCTATCTGATCCATGTGTAATTTTCTCATGTTCTTAACCCCTTTATCTATAGAATTATAAGTCTATA
>CAYJVB010000034.1:0-8792 GCA_964373575.1 uncultured archaeon
GCCTGTGTTCAAGATAACTATTTAAACACAATAATACTATTAATTTTGATAAATATTGAGGTGTAGTGACTAAGGAAATTATGCTTATTCTGTAAATACGCCTACTTGTTGGATCTCATTTTGAGTTGCTTTCAAAGTAGGTAATGCTTAAGAGGTGAAATTATGGAAAGAAGATTTGGAGGTTCTCGCTTTGGCGGTGGCGGAAGAGATTTCGGCGGCAGAGGACGAGATAACGATAGAAGAGGAGGTTTCAGATCTGATAGCTTCGAAAAACCAGTTAAGGTCGGAGAAGTTTATGAGGTTGAAATTAAGGAAGTCGGCTCAAAGGGAGATGGTATAGCTAGAGTAAAGAATTTCGTTGTTTTTGTAGCTAATGCAAAACAAAACGAAAAATGTACCATCAAAATAACAAGTGTAAGCAACAGATTTGCTGTTGGAGAAAAGACTTCTGAAGGGGCTTCTGAAAAAGCTGCTGAAGAAGATACGGAAGAAGAAACAGACGAGGAAACGGAAGAAGAATGAAAATAAAAGAACTAAAGCTTGGAATGAATGAGATAACTTTAGAAGCAAAGGTTGTTGAAATTTCTGAGCCGAGAAGTGTAAACACGAAGTTTGGATATCAGACAAAAGTAGCAACTGCTGTTCTTGATGATGGAAGCGGACAGATATCGCTGACGTTGTGGGGAAAGCAGATACAGGAAATTAATGTTGGAGATACAGTGAAGATAAGTAAAGGCTATGTGAGTGAGTTTAAGGGAGAAACACAGTTGAATGTCCCAAGAAATGGAACTTTAGAAGTTGGGAAGTAGTTTTTAGCGATTTAATTTTAGTTATTACTGTATGATAGCGGCATTTAAATATTCAGAGAAGTAATTACGCTCTGTATTTAATTTTTATAATTCAGAAATTGGATAATTTTTTTCTGATTCTTCATTGCATCAAAAACTTTACTCGTCGGTTTCCAAAAATCGCTTTTAGTTATTATCATTGCGTCTATTCTTTGTATAGCCTCTTCTAATGTGTTGTAAACTAATGGTTTCTTTTGCATCGCATCTCTCAAGCATTCTCTTATCTTCCAAACTCCAACTGAAGCATAATATTCAGGTCTGATTTCACGGATAACTAGAACTCCTGCTTGTTTCTTTATTTTAGATAGATGTTCCGCTATACCTAATCTAGATGAATAATAGCCGCCAGCAACATTTTCAGCATAATTCTTTCTCCCCCAATGGAATTCGTAATCAGATGTCATGATTGGCTTTTGAAATTCAGTTGTCCATGGTCCACCAGGAATTGCCATCTCAATAACTTCAAACATCCATTGTGTCGGCAGTAATATTACCTCGAAAAAATTTCCCATGTAGTTGTTTTCATACACGCGATAGTCGCTAATGCTAGGGAATTGCCTTATATCTTTCAATAATTGATTAGTTATGAGTGAATCTGTAGCAGTAATCGACCATTTTGTCGGTACTAATTTTCTTTGAATTTTCATGCCAAGCAAACCAACAGAAAATATTTTTGATATTGAATACACATCATAGCCATGCTTGTATAGATCAAGAACTGCTGGCTGGGTTTTGAAGTCAGTATCGCTTGTAATATAATCAACTTTTCGATCTATTTTTGGATTGCCGGTTAATCTTGCTTTTTCCAATGAACCTGTTGGGCCGTAAGGTGCTGCGTGAGGATCGAAATAAATTGCCATTCTAGGGATTTTGTTCAACACTACTTCAGTATCCAATGAGACAGAAGACGCTGCAATTTCTTGAATCAATTCTAAATTCCTATCAGGGTTAACTGCAGATTCGATTGGAAATTGTTTTCTTGCATTTACAAGCGAGACACGCAATTGAAAAACGTCTTCTAAAGACATTCTGTTTTGATACCATGTTTTTGGCGCATCGAACAATGCTGTATTTCCTGTTTCTGGTGGTAGTAATATACCTGCATTTATTTTTGGGTATGCAAATTCACCAATCATCACTGAAGGAGGACTTGAACCGAAAATTTCATTTGACGTCATCAAACGTTTAATGTTCATTTGGGAGAGAACTCTTCGCAGAACTGGGCAAGAAGAATTATGTCGCCATGGGGGGTTACTACAGGCTGGACATTTGCTGTTATCCTTGAAGGGAAACATATTATCTTAGAATAGTTCGATAATTATACTTTAAAAAATGAGTGGAGCAGAATGTGGATGAACGTTAAGATATTCATCATTAGTGGTCTCTATTTTTTCTTTTCAACAACAATTTTTTCATTGCATTGTGAGCAGTTGAATCGTGGCTCTAAATATTTTTTTCCTGCTTTATTTCTTTTCAACTCAATGTTTTTAACCTCATAGAATTTGCATTTCGGGCACTCGTATTCGACAATTGATCCTTGTCCCTTAATTTTTGCTACAACAGCAAAATCTCTTTTTATGAATAAATCGAAATCTTTAGATACTGTCATACCTTTGCTAAGCCATTCTTTGATTAATTTACTCTCCATGGAAAATGAATGCAGAAATAGAAATATAAATATTATTCGATGAACATCACATCTGGAAAACCTTTAAAATGAATATCTCCAGTTATTATCTTCGCATTATTCTCTTCTGCTATTGCCTTTATCAATGAATCTGCCATAGCTAATTTTGTCTTAATGCTTATTTCCGCAGCATTTAAAGCAATTTTTTTATCAATAGAAACTATTTTTGTGTGTTCGATTATATATGCTATTGCCCTTAGAGCGATGCTTTCTCCACTAATTGATTTTATTTTCTTGTACACTTCATATAGAATAATTGAAGGTGTTACATACTCGCCTGAATTTGCATTTTCAACGTACTTAGCATATTTGAATGCTAATGGTGCGCCGGAAAAAAATTCTATCCAACCCTGTGAGTCAATCAAAACGTTCACTTTCATCTCTTACTCCTTTTGAAGAAATACTATGAATAAATCCGCGCATAGATTTTAATTTTCCTACAGGTATTAAATGTATAGTGCCTTCTTTCTCAATAATAACTAATTTTTCTCCAGCTTTTAATCCTAGATCCTTTCTAATTTCCTTTGGTATAACTACCTGAAATTTTGGGGATACTATAACTGAATCCATCAAATCATCGTATTACGCTATAGCTATCGATATTTAAATAGTTAACTATTTTCAACCATGTTTGGATGTTACTATTCAGAAAAATTAAGCCTTCTTCTCTTTTCTTTTAGGCCTAAATGAATGAGAATTACAACTTCTGCATTTTACCTTGCCTGCCTTTATTTTGGCGTAATCTGCTCTAATCTTATGCTTACATCTTCTGCAGACATAAACCCTATTGAACAGTCTGTTCATAGCTTCAGGTAATATCTTCTTTACCATTATATCACGATTAGATACTTCTAACTTCTATAGTGATAAGGATTTAAAAATTACCTTTTATAATTCATATTGTGTTTGTTAAATTATATCGGTATAGAATTAAGAAAAAGGATTTTTCTAAATGGAAGGAAATTCAGAAAGCTGCTGACAAATTATATAAGAAGCATGGTTATGGAGGTAAATCTTTTTCTTTAACTAAAGAAAATGCAGGTTTTTTGACTATCATTGATGTAGGTTTTTACAAATCAAAGAATGAATTTCTTAGAATTGAGAAAAATGTTGACAACGATCGATTACTAGATTCTTTGTGGAAGAAATTTCTTCAAATACTTCATAACAGAAGATATTATCAAGAAGAGTTTGAATCTGTAGAATTTTAATTTTGTAATCTAAAGTGATAAGGATTTAAAAATTGACTATATGATAAAATTTTTACAAAATTTTTGGTTTCAAAAAAACGTCTTGGCAATCACTCTAATGCTTCCGAAATCATTCTTAACAAATGCTGCATATGATAAATAAGGAATCGTACATCCGCATCTTGAACAGTCCATTTCACCCATCACACATGGATACTTGGTTTTCCCATCAGAATCCAATGATATTATTGTTCCTTTTTTCAATAAGCAATTCTTTTTATCATGCGGATTATCATCTATAACTTGCCTGTAATTCTCAGATAAAAATAGTTCCAAATGCTTTTTACTCATTAAAATAAAATCCTTGTATTTTTTCTTTAACTCCAATAAATTTCTTATGATTTTATCCCTTTCCACAGGTTCTATGTAGAGTGTATCTTTAACGTTAGGCATTGGCGTATAAAAACTAAATATTATACCTTTTGCATTTGTATTGCTCCATTCCTCTATTAGGCCTGGGATTGATTCGACATTCGTGGACGTGATGACTGTGTGAATGAATATTCTAGCATGACTTTCTGCAATATTCTTTTTTATTTTCTGATAAATTCCCTCTCCTCTGATAAAATTATGCTGTTTTTCGGCTCCGTCAATAGAAACAAAAATAGCTGTATTTTCGAAATTAGGTATTGACCATGTGCCATTAGTTACAACCCAATTAAAGGGAAATTCTTTTATTCCCTGTTCCATTAATTTTCTCCTGTTTGGCAATAATGGTTCACCACCAACCCACGTGCAATGAATTATAGTTGGATGTTCTTTTCTTATCCATCTAATTCTTTCAATCCATTGATCGTCGGTTAAAACATCTTTTTGGTATTCCTTCATAAAATAGTAACAATGTTTGCATCTGAGATTGCATGCGTTTGTTATGTCAATCGAACAGCCAAGTGGTGTGCCTTCCTTATATGGTATAAAATAAGGAAACTTAGCTGCAATATCAATAATACTCTGTGCTAAATTCATGTTTAATTAATATGAATGTGTGCTTTAAAGTATTTCTTTTCGGGTCCTTGAAAAGTGTTAAATAAAAGGCCTCAAAAAATTATTAAGGACAAATGCGAAGAATAAAATCTGAGATTAGAATTGTGGGATTTGATGATGCTCCTTTTGTTCCTAACAGTAAAGGAAAAACTATAGTAATAGGTGTTGTCTATCGTGGTGGACATTTTCTTGATGGCATTTTAAAAACAGAAGTAACTATTGATGGAATGGATGCAACTCGAGCTTTAATTGATAGAGTTAATTCAACTAAACACAAAGGACAGATGAGAGTTATTATGTTAAATGGTATTACTATTGGTGGTTTTAATTTGGTTGATATAAAAAAACTTTACAATGAAACTGATTTAGCTGTTATCGTTATTACAAGAAAGCAGCCGAATTTAGAAAAAATTAAAAATGCCTTAAATAAATTCAAAGACTTTAAAGACAGGTGGACTTGTGTCAAGAATGCTGGAAAAATCCATTCCTTAAAAATGGAAAAGGATAAAAGTATTCGCTACCAATTTACAGGTCTAACAAGAATAGAGTCTGAGGAAATTATAAAATTAAGTTGCACCCACAGCTTGATTCCAGAGCCATTAAGGGTTGCTCATTTAATTGCTTCAGCGTTAGTAAAAGGAGAAAGTGGCGGTCAGGCATGAACAAAAAAGAGATCATTGAGAATATAAAATATATTGCAATAGGATTGATAGCAGCTTATCTACTTAATTTTATTTTCGGTGTTGTTCTAGGGACTGACCTTCCAATCGTTGCTGTTATATCGGAATCTATGACTCATGACTCATCAACAGAGGTCAACCATTATAACTATCTTATGAGTAATTACAATTTCACTAGAGAGCAGATTGGTTCTTGGTCGATCTCTAATGGCTTTTTAAAAGGTGATGTTCTAATAGTAAAAGGCAGTGATATAGACGAATTAAAAATTGGTGATGTTATCGTCTATAATATAGAAGGGCAGAAAATTCCGATCGTTCACAGAATTGTGGAAATCGATCATAATAGAATTGTCACTAAAGGGGATCATAACAAAAGATCTGACCAATGGATTCCAACAACAATTCATGGCAAGGCTATTGTTGTCATACCGCTTTTGGGATGGCCAAAACTTTTATTAACAGAACTATTTTCACGGGTGTTTTAGATGCAATTTTGTGAAAAATGTGGAAATTTGATGATCACTCAAAAAAAGAGTGGAAAGATGGTTTATGTATGCAGAAAATGTGGCCATGTATCCAGGGGTAAAAGAGCCGTTTCAACCAGCATTTCAGAGAAGATAAAGAACAAAGAATCCAAAATACCTGTTTTCACAGAAGAAGATAACTTGAAGCAATATCCTATTGATAAGAATATAATCTGCACTAAATGTGGAAATCATGGGGCTTATTGGTTTATGCAACAGACAAGGTCTGCTGATGAACCAGCGACAATGTTTTTATGCTGCACTAAATGTAAGCATAAGTGGAGAGAGTATTAGATATATTCCTCGAAATAGATTTTTTCTTCCTTGAATCCTATTTTTTTAGCAAGTTCACGCACTTCTCGTACCATCGCTAGAACTCCGCAGATATATACCTCTTCGTCTTTAGGTTTAGTGAAATATTTTTGAAACGATTTCTGAACGTGACCTATTTCTCCTTTCCATTTTTTGGTTTTTGCCTGGCTAATCACAGGGATGAAGTGAAAGTTTTTATGCTTCTTTGCCAAATCGTCAAATTCTTTTTTGTAAATTATTTCATCTTCGTTTTTCACGCCGAAAAATAGCCATATCTGATTTTTTGTACCTTTCTCAAAAATTGTTTGCATCATTGGTTTAATTGCAGATATGCCCGTTCCTGTGGCGAGGAAAATAACGTCTTTGCTAACCGGTTCTCTTAATATGAATCTGCCTACTGGACCAAATATCATTATTTCTTGTCCGACTTTGACATTATTTAAATAGTTAGAAACATAACCGCCTTCAACCACTTTTATGCATAGTTCTATTGAATTTTTTTGGGACGGGGGACTGGCTATTGAATATGGTTTAACAATAACGCCATTATCTTTTGGTACAAAGACAGAAACGAATTGGCCTGGTTTTTGATTGAAATCATTATCTTTTGGTAATTGCAGTTTTACAATCACAACTGTTGGTGAAGCTGTTATGACCTGTTTTACTTTTGTTAAATATCTTTTCATTGTCATCAACTGTAAAAAAGAATTATGTTATAGAGTTAATATTTTAATATGGGCTGATTAATTGATTACTTTATCTCACCTGTTAATGTATAAGGCGAAAAGTATGCATGTGTGTTCCAATAGCTTTTAAATATACGGTACCATAATATATCCGAATGGGAGTTCTATGAAGGATAGAATAATTCAAACTCTATCCAAAAATAAAACCATTGACCGAGTTTTAAAAACAATTTTCAAAGAAAAGGGCGAAGGGAAGCTTGGGCTGACAATTTCGGAACTTTCAGAAAAAACTGGAATTGAAAGACATAGACTTGCGGGTATATTAGAAGTTCTTGTTGTTTTAGGACTTTTAGTGATGTTTGAGATGGGAATGATGAAAGTTATTGCACCAACACCGGTGCTTCTGAAAATGAAAGGAATTGTATCCAGCTAAACATTAATCTTGTTTTTTGTTGCAATTTTGTCTGAATTTTTCTGTTTTATAACAATTAAAGTTTTAGTTCCCAATTATTTCCAATGGCTTACACTATTAATTATCCGAAGAAGAAAGTCGTAGAAATTGATCCTTCGCAGGATTATAAAGTAAAAGTTGTTGGAATTGTTATAGATAAAAGACAGGATACTATTATGATTGATGACGGCACCGGTAAGATCAAAATATTTGTTGATTCGCCTGTTTTATTAGAAAAAGTAGATGTTAATCAGTTTATAGCTGTTTTCGGATCCACTCTACCTTTAGAAAATGGTTTTGATGTTAGAGCTGATGTTATACAGGATTTGACTGGCTTAGATATAAATATTTATAAAAAGGTAGATGATTTGTATACAAAGCTGGGGTTATAAGATGTTCAAAGCCACTGTGTCTGATGTTGATTTGCTGAAGGACACTGTTTCTACCGTAGGAGAACTTATTGATGAAGGTATTTTCAAGGCAAATAAAAATGGATTGAGTTTTGTTGCTGCTGATAGGGCGATGGTTGCTGTTGTTGAATGCAGGCTGCCTGCAACTGTGTTTGAAGAATTTCAGGTTGATGATGAGCATCAGATCCCTGTTAATATCACAAATTTTGTATCTGTATTGAAAAGGGCTACAAGTGGTGATAAATTAACAATGGAATTGAAGGAAAACAAGTTGGATATTCTTATGAAAGGCAAATCGACAAGGAGATTCACTGTTCCGTTGCTTGATATATCACAAGAAGAGATACCACCTATTGATCAGTTGGATTTCAAGGCTAAATCAAAAATTAGAGCGGACGTTTTGAAAAGTGGAATTGAGGATGCAGAAGTTGTAAGTGATTCTGTACTGTTTGAAGCAAATAAAGATGTTTTCACTATGAAAGCGACGGGTGACATTAGCTCGACGGAGTTATCATTGAGCAAGGGGGATGAGGCGTTGCTTGATTTTCAGGTAAAGGAAACTGTTAGATCGAGATATCCGTTAGATTATTTGAAGAAAATAATTAAGGCAGCTAAACTGGTGGATGAAGTTGTTGTGATGTGGTCGAAGGATTACCCAATGAAACTTGTTTTTAAAGATGTCGATAAAGTTGAATTGAATTTTGTTCTTGCTCCAAGAGTTCAAGAAGAATAAGATACAAATAAGATTAAATTTTTATGTTCTACAATAACTCTATGAATCTATTCCAATATTTATTGCATTTAACGGGAGTTGGAATTGGAGAATTATGGAGAAATGCTTATATTGTAGTCCATAATAAAGTAAGCATAAGGGAACTATATCTACATAAACTTGATTTATATGACTCACCTGAGATAGAATATCAGGTTTTAGATCTATATCTTCCCAATAGAAATGAA
>CAYJVB010000035.1:0-8685 GCA_964373575.1 uncultured archaeon
TCATCTAAAAACTCCCTTGCTATCCAAATGTCCCTGTCAGTTAAATCTTCTGGATCCTCAGATTCCAGAATCCACTTTACTCTCTTTATTTCACTTAATGTTGGCTTTTCCATATATTTTTCCTCCCTTGAGCTGGAAACCCTCTATGAGCCCCGCCCTATGTTTTTGAGATACCATTTTTGATTGGGGCTACAGGGGACGAGTAAGCGGAAGCTACTGTGTCCCCCTTCCAAGTGGAAGCTGTGGTTGAGCTGACCAACCAGAAAAAAGCGAAACCCAAAGGCTATAAATGCCTAGCCGAAGAATTGAGGCGGCTTTTAAGCCTTTGAGCTCCCGATGAGGTTTAGCAATAAACTAGACTCAACTATTCATATCCCCCAAAATATCTTATTTAAGAATCCATGACTCTATTAGAAATCGTATTCTTTTTTTAATGTCTAAGGTGTTAAATGGTGGTGTTGTCTTGAATATTTTATATTCATATTGTTGTATATCATCCAAAACTTTGATCATTTTCTTTTTTTCCTCGTATGTGGGCATTCTTTTATCAAATATTTTGCTAAGGATATAATTAAATTTATCATCGTCTACTTTGTTGTTATTTAATATGTCTAGGTAATGTCCCAATCTCGTGGCTTTGTAAATTCCTTCTGTACTTCTCGGTATCTGATCCAATCTTCTCATTTCCGATAATACAGGACCTTCTCCGATAACCTTTCGTGACCATAGTTTATCTAATGATCCGTCATCAAATTCTTGTCCAAGATTTTTAATAAAATTTACGGCTAGATCAACCGCTTCTTTGAACTGGTTTTCTTTCTCTACTTTTAATTGAAGTGTATAATTTTCTGAGAAAGCGTTTAAACCAATCAACGCAATTATTATAGCTTTCTGTTTTGAGTTTATTGACTTTTCCGATAAATGCATTACGTCATCGAAGAATTCTTTGTTTATATCATCTAACATGGCGATAACTTTATTGTCTGGATCGAACATTTTATATTTTATAATCATAATGGCTTTCAGGGTTAGTGTGATTTTAGATTCTTTTTTACTTACTATTTTTAGTATATTCTTTGAAATTAAATCGTCAAACTCATCATCTGAGATTTTTATCTCTCTACGCGAAAAACGAATTTGGTTATAAATTTCTTGTCTCGCTTTCACGCTAAGTTTTAGAATTTTAACAGATTTAGTCTTTTCTACTTCTGATTTATCTATTAATCTGCTCAATTCTTCTATTTGATTGTTTGTTAAAAAACTATTTTTAGACAACATATTACCTATTTAATCGGTTCAACAACCACCTTATCTAATATACTGTTATCCATTTGGGTTAATAATGCCAATATAACTTCACCATTATTTACTTGCTTACGTATTTCATCTACAAGGTGTTTAATATTATTGTTGTCCATGTGTCCAATCTCATCAAACAAGAGAATTTTTTTCTTACCGCCGTAGTCCTGTTTTAATCTAGCTAGCAACGAGTTTAAAGCTGTATGGCCTGTACCAGGATCATGAAATCCTATTGGTTTTTCTCTACCTTCGACCAAATAAATGCTTTTCAAGAAATCAACTTTTTTTACCTTCCACCCACTATTTTCGAAATATATAGTCTTCAGTATGTCTGCAAAATAGTCTGTAATTGCATCATAAAAACTTTTCGATTCTTCATCCATTTCTCCTTTGAGTGCCATTTTTTCCAAATCAATAGACTTGATAAACTCTATCCAAGTATTTACCTTTCTAACCATCCCTGATGTTATCTTATGTAACTCATCAAGCTCCGCCTTGCTCATTTTTATATCAGGTTTTTTAGACGTTTTAATTTCTTTAAGTATACGTTCTGTCGTTTTTATTTCAATATCTATGTTATTTATTTTTGCTTCCAATACTCCAATTCGATTTTTAGACTCGTTGTAGTATTGAAATATGTTAGTGCCGTAACTACATAATCTCATTCTGTCGTTATCTGGTATAGAGAGATATTCATCTTGTAGTATACTAAGTTCCTTAGCGATCTTAGCCATACTATCTTCTTTATCGCTTTTCTGTTTTTTTAATATTTCTAAATCGGCACTTTCAGATGAAATTTTTTTAGGCATCTGGGACCAAACTTCTGCAACTTTACTCAGACTCCTCGTAACGCCGGTGCATGAGGACAAAGCATTATTTAATTCTAATTTTTTACTTATCTTATTTTCAAGTTCTTTTTTACTACTGTTCAACTCATTAACAAATTCTATTACATTCTTACCCCCAGTGCCAGGTATTGCACCATCGATACTTATGAAATCATCTAGAATATTTATCAGTTTACTAAAAAGTTCTATTTGGGTTTCTTCTGGCATCTTCTTTTTTGTTAATTCATCGCTATCTATCTGTTTTATTATCTTATCAAATAAATAATACCATCCCTTTATTCTTTCCTCAGTTAAGTCATTTATCGTGTTTGTAGAATTCACTCCTTTTCTAATAGCTTCTAGAGCTTCAACATCAGATTTATTTATCACCTTGGTTACACAATCAGTAGAATTTATAAAATTTTTCAAATCCGATAATACACTTGTAAAGTTTTGAAGACTTTCATAATACACTTTATTACCACCGCCGATACCAGTAGATTTCAGCTTTTTAATACGCTTATCAATCTCTTTAACTTGACGCTCAAGTTCATTGAATTTATTGTGTTGATCCTCAAAAAAGTTAACTATGTAAGCTTTTTCCAATTCAATAAATTCAGATTTCATTTCTTTTAGTTGTTTTTCATAACTCGTTTTATTAATTCCAATATCTTTTAGTTTCTTTTCCCTTTCTTTGCAACTTTTTTCTTTATCTTCAAACATCTCTATCCTTTCGATGCAATCTCTTATTCCCCTAGCATATCTTTGAAGATCACTCTCATAACCATTAAGTTTAAATCTCATTGACACTAGTGCTGATGCTATTTTCTTTGTTGTTTCTTCTGGAACATCGAATATAATTTGGAAATTATCCTTTACATAATCGGCTGCTTTTAATTTACCATCAACCTTTACCTGTGGTTTACCGTCTTTTCCACCAAGAGAAGATTCTATTCTTATCTTACCATCCTTACTAACTATCGAAAAATCAAATTCACAAATATCAACATCTTTGGACGTTAGTCGAAGTATTTTCTCTTTTAACAAGTCTCCGATCTCACCAGTTTCAGTTCCATATAAACCGAGTGCAACCATTTGCATTATTGTACTCTTTCCATGATCGTTTCGACCTTTGATTAAGAATATGTTATTACTAGTATCTTCAGGTGAAGGATAAACACATGAATAAGTAGGCCCACCTTTCTTAAATTTGTATTGTATTTTAAACATTCAATCACTAACCTCTTCAAAGTTTCCCGAAGATTCTATTACGGTCTTAAGTATCTTCAATTCCTTCTTGTTGAGTATTTTGTTCAACAACATTTCCATATCTTCATCAATTTTTCTTTCTTTCATTGTTTACACCTGCCAACGATAGCGGAAATTTTATAAATCTTAATTGGCTCATATTATGTATCCTTGCAACACCATAACCAGGTTTCAAGGATTCTGAGTCAAATCCACTCGCACTTATACCCAAAGAATTGATATTTTTCATGTCAGATTTGAAGTATATTTTGCTATTAACTACAGTGTTTATTCCGGAAGGCATATCTTCAGGGTTTTGTGAAGCAAAAATAACACCGATTTTTAGACTCCTACCCTTCCTACATATAGCGTCAAGAATTTCGAGTGCTTCAACAGATCTTGAGTTACCATAGAAAGAATGCACTTCATCGATAATTATTAATACTGGGACTCTTTCATCTTCATCTTTACTGCTATTTTCTTGGTATATCTTCACGAGTAGATCCCTCAGAAGAACTGCACCAAAACCTATTCCGTGCTTAGCTGTCAAGTCTATTACTGACATCTTTCCGCGTTGTAATATATCTGATGCTGACAACTCAACAGCGTCAGTAACATCAAAATATTCTGTTGCGTATGTAAGTGCGTTATTCACATTGTTCCAAGTACTATAATGCATTGTTGTAGCCTGTTCGAAGATTTCACCCCTAGCATCCATAATATCATAAGTCCGTTTTTTGTTGGTATCTCTAAAATATTTAACAAATTCTCCTAGAGTATCGGTATCGTCTTTTTTCATAACCTTTTTCTGCCAGTACCTGAAAATAGCAGGCAACTGATCGGCACCAATATCGGATATATTTTGTATAAGACCTGTTAGAGTTTCTGGATCTATATTTTTAGCATT
Source organism: uncultured archaeon (assembly GCA_964373575.1). Classification (GTDB taxonomy): domain Archaea; phylum Aenigmatarchaeota; class Aenigmatarchaeia; order CG10238-14; family CG10238-14; genus CAYJVB01. Next base: position 4,282 of record CAYJVB010000035.1, read on the forward strand.
CAGTGTTACTGGCGAACATCTATCAACATCAACGGCCTTCGAGTACTTGGTTATTTGGTTTCCTGGATAATAGATCTGGAAAGTTTCAACTCCACGAGATTCCATTTCAAGATTAGACCATTCCTTAACAGTTTCTTGGTCTTTGGATCGACTTGGTTTATCCATTGTTAAGAGGTCTTCGTCTTTTACATTGATAGCTAATACAGATCCACCATTTTCTTGAAAACTCTCTACAAAATATTGCGCCATATACTTCATTGCAACGGTCTTACCAGAACCAGTTCTGCCGGTTATAATCATTTGATGAAAGAAAACGTCATCGGGTATTTTTATTTTCATGTAATTTCCGCTTTCATCGCGAATATGTTGACAGCTTCCTGCAAATGCGGTTGCTGGAAATACTTTAATCCCTTCTTTACTGTTAAAAACCAAATTTATTTCATCTTGGTTTGATAGTCTAGCTAAGGTTTGAGGTCGTATAAAGCTCATGCCTTCGCTTCTCTCAGGATATTCCAACATAGGGGTTGCGTAAATGACATTCTGGCACTTCTGATCCTGTATTAGTGGAGATAAATCCATGTCTGCTATCATTGGTGACGGAGAATATGCAAAGTTTTGCGAGCTGTTTTCTACTCTAAGAATAAATTTAGTTTTACCATCTTCTATTGTGATGTAAGAGCCGATAGGTAGATTGAAGTCTACACCACCTTTTGATACCAGCACTATTCTACCTTTATCTTCTCCGAAGACTATCCAATTCATAGTTAACCCCAACTGAATCTTTCTTGATTTATCGTTGGCACTATTCCTACTCGTTTCATTATGTCGTTAAGATTAAAAAGCTTTAGAGTCTCTCGAGCATACATTTCAGCTATTATTATGGGCCGTATTTGCGGGTTCTTTAGGTTTCCCTGTACAAGCATCAGGTAATATACAAGATTCATTATTTCTTCTATTCTGTCTTTATTTTTTTCGAATGTTGTTACATCAAATTCTATTCTCTGTGGGCTTATATCAAAGGATTTCATATAGCAAAATATTTTTGCGTTCTCTTTGTTGTTACTATCAGAATATTTGAAGAAACACGTCCTTTCTCCTGATTTAAGTATTTTATTGGCCCAATGTAGATCGGAGTTGTATTTACCTTTCTCCAGATAGTCAGTTACTAGGTTACTTGTGCTGTTTTTAACAAAGAATATAGGCATAACATCACGTTTTAATAACTCCGAGTTCAGCGCAATCGTATAATGACTAGCCTGACCACCTATCAGTGGACCGTCAACGAAGAGTATAGAATTATTAGGCACAGAACTTAAGATAAACTCGTTTCTATCCCTTATGTAATCCATGTGAGAATCGCTTACAGGATCTTCTGAGTATTTTATGTATCTACTTTCCTCTGTAAATGTCTTGGATCTTGTATAGAAATAAAGTGTGATTAGATTGGAGTTAATATAATCCGTTTTACCGTGAACTACAAGTGAATGAGAAACACTAACTGCGGTACCTTCAAGAGCTGTGAACTTGTTTGTGGATTCGTCATATGCGGATATAGCTATATTTGATTTGAATATATTCTGACCGTTTTTCGAATCCAGTTTCCTTTTTACAAAGTTCTCTATCTTTGAGACTATATTGCCGCCAGTCGGATAAGTATACATCTGAAAGTTAAGATCTTCGTTGGTCGGTTTTGGTGGTATTTTTATATTAAGCTTATTGAGATCGTCAACTGTTTTGTTAAAGAGTGGATGGAGTATCAGCTTGCTAAAAACATTTCGTTCTTCACCTTTACCAATATCATCTTTTTTCATAATTTCACTTCTTTAAACACAATATTCTTTCGACGGTTATACCACTACTCCTGAGACTCGAGTTGAGAACTTTGTTGGCCTGTGGTATATTATCGTTTATTATCATTTCTACCTTGAAACCAGCCTCGCTAGCCGGATTTGCCAGAAATTCTGCCGTATTTATTATTTTCTCATATGGTTCCTTTCTTCTTTCATATCGTTTCTTGACGTCTCCAACAACTATGAAACATCTTTTTCCATCTTTCATAACTCTATGCATCTCGGACAAAGAATCAAACATGAATTTTTCATACTTTTTTTCATCGCCGGTTTGAACCAACCTTTTTGCAACATCTTTATAATCGTAGCCAAGGAACCAAAGTCGTAGCCAGTTATCATAAGCATAAGTTTGAACATCAAAATAGGGGGGCGATGTTAATATCATATCCACACATTCATCATCTAGAGATAGCTTCCTCGAATCGTCATTATAGGCCGAACCTCGTATTTTTGGCATCGGATCCTCAAGAACTAACTTGGTTTTTGCTTTCAGGCAGGATATGACATCTCTATGAGGTTTTTTCAGCCCATGAACTTTAGTATATTTACGAACATACCTAGGTGACATCGAGTATGAATGTGAGCAAGGTAATGAAAGAGAGAAAGTTGTGCTACCATGTATTATTCCGCAAATCAAGGCCTTCACAAAAACAGAATTCTTACCATCCGATTCTGATAGTAGTTCTTTCAACTCCATTATTTGAATGAGGGTTTTGTTGTCGAAGAATGTCCTTATGTCGCGTCCAGCACCTTTGGCACTATCCAAAAATCCCATGTTTTTCTTTACTTTTTCTAAGAAAGAATATATATCCTTCAACTTAGGTGGGTTACATTTTGCCTTTGTTAGTATATACGCCTCTGGAGATAAGTCATTGCCTATACCATATCTTTCGTTTAATATAGCCTCTAAAGGCAGTGTACCCTTACCGGAGAAAACATCTAAACATACATCACCTGGAGACGAATAATTCTCTATAAAGAATCTAGCTAAGTCTGGAGGAAACGAACAAATCCTAGAACACATTTTATGGAGGCTGTGTCGGGTATATCTCTTGTGAGATTTCCAATTATTTTTAATATCATAGACGTTCTCGTAATTTATTGTATTATTGGTAAGCACCATTTCATTCTCCATATACTATATTAACAGTAGTTAGCTAAATAATTCCGCTATTTCATTTGTAATTAATATATTATATATTTGCTTATTCAATTATACAGATGAGCATGATTAATAAGGAAATTGTTATAAAATGTCCATTCTGCAAAATAGGAGATATAAAAATTATTCATATACCAAAATCTGTCAGATTTAAGAAGGGATCTTGGGGTGGTAGCAAACCCGGTATAATAAGTACAGAAGAGAAGGTAATGATAGTAGACAAAGAGTGCCAAAATTGTAGAAAGACAAGTAAAGAAATAGAGAAAGCATTGAAAACTGGAAATGTAAAAGAAATCACACATGAAGAGTTCCTGAAGAGGCTTAAAAATTCTGGATTACCAACATTAATAGAAAGTAAAAAACAAGAGTGATATATGTTCTATCTCTCCCTTCTCATCGTCTGGCTCGGCGCCTTTGCTGGAAGGCTTTACCTGAAGAAGGCGGCTCTGAAACTTCCATACGTTGACAAGAGCAGGACGTTGCATTTTGGCTTCTTAGACTTGTTTGTATACGGCACAGTTGCTTGGTTAGTTTACATTACACAGTACAAAGAACTCGATATAATAGCAGCCCTTCTGTACGGCTTTGGTTCAAGGTCTATAGTAGGTCTGTTTGAGGCATACCTCAAAAAGAAGGGGATAAACCCAAAGATGTTTTAGATATCGTCTTTATGTACACTATAAACATTTCAAAGAGCAAGAAAAAAACTATTGAAATTCTCCTTTTAATAGCAATACCGTTATTGACACTATTTGCTCAATACTCAGATTCTCAAATAAACGATTATCAATCATCAGTTATAAGTTTACATTTAGAATCTGTAAGAACATATGAAATGTACTTAAACAGAGTATTAACACAAAGGATACTACCGGTTTATAACATCCTTCCACCATTGAATGTCACAGTTCTTGAAGATATATATGATGCCCCAAATGAGGGCACTTCTGGATTAAGCCTAATCTATCAGAAATACAAAAGAAGTGAGATTGGATATAGTGATTTTATAAAAGAGCTTCAACACTTTTATGCAAACGAGGGATATCGATATAAAATTAGTTACAACGAAAAAATATCAAAATTGGATAATATAATTTCCACTGGGACTATTTGGCAACCTATCAAACTAGCATTATACATTCTCATAGTAATTCTTTCTATAATCACTCTTACCCTCGTCTTATTTAATAGTGAAACTCCAAATGAACTAAAGAATTTAAGTTAGTAATCCAAACAAATCCTTATGTCTTCAAAATCGGTTAACAAGACCGAAGACAGAAAACTCAAGACCACAACAGCTAACCCACAGGGAAGCAAACCTCAGATCATTATCCCGGCGGGAGCGTTTTTTATTTTTAAACGGCACTGAACTAGACAGTTTTGATTGAATTT
>CAYJVB010000036.1:0-8212 GCA_964373575.1 uncultured archaeon
TATCAATGTGACGGATGAGTTAATAAATACAACATACGAAATTAATTCGAGATACCTGAGGGGTGTTAAAATGGTTGAATACAAGACAATTAAAGTTGAGAATATTAGCTTCGGTGAAAATAACTTCTTAGAAGTAGCAAGAAAGAAGGCTATTAGCGAGAAAGGTGAAGTTGAGTTTATCTCAATATCGAGAGGTTTCGTTATGCAGGACGGACAAAAAAGATATAGACAATCTTTAACCGTGCCTGATTCAAAAGAAGTTGTTGAATTCATCGCAGCTAAGTTGAAGGAAATGGTTTAGGTTATTTTTTAATTATCATTTATTAACCTAACATCATGAAATGTTTTGAGTTTTAAGTGCACTCAAACATCAAGCCAGTTCTTTAATTCATCACCAGATTCCTTTTTAACTTCTTCTTTCGACATTTTTTTAAGCGTCTTTTCCATTATTTTTTCCGCAACTTCCGACCGGGGTTTTTTTTCTTCTACTATTTCATTTGTAGCTTCTTCATATTCCTCCATGTTATTAGAACTCGGTGCTTTAATATTATCAATAACTTTCAGTAACCTGTTGACCTTTTCTTCTAGCGTATCTAATCTCTGCAGCATTACATCCTTTTTATCTACCTCTTCCAATTCTTTCAAAATACCCATTTGCAGGAAGATACCTAAAACCCCAATATTTGTTTTTTCTCCAGTTTCTAGATTAAGAGCTACATGAGTTTTCTTTTCATTATCAAAGTAAATCTGGAAATCATGAGTGTTCAACAAATACTTTTTGACAATATCCATACTAATCTATTATATTTACTCAGACAAAGGATTTATTTGTTTCTCAGTTTCTTTTGTAGCTGAATAACTATTCAAAAATATAAGAGCAAGCATAAATGCGTCCATGCTCAAATCTATTGCAGTACCCTTCAAATTTGGCCCAAGTAAAAGGGTTTGAACAACCGGTTGGAAGAAATTAGTGTATTCTAGACATTCCCACAGTACATCAGCACCAAACGTAATCACATATGGGAGAATTTTATTTTTTATTCCTAATATTTGACAACAATAAAAGGCCCCATTATAAATAGCATATTGCATTGGAGGCCTTACTATTTCGTCTGGCGCAATTTGAGGATAATCTCTAATAAATTGCTGTCTAGCAAAATAGCCAGCACCACCCGCAGTTAATGAAAATACACCACCCTCAAGACACTTACTGCCTAGGGCATATAAAAACTGTTTTACATTTGACATAATTTGTCAATAAATTAATGAAATTAAGCTCAAATACTTTGTTTTCTATCTGATTTTAGACGTGGTTAGATGGCAATATTTTTCATACATTACGTTTACTAAAAACTCTTTTGTAGGCTTTAATTCCATGAGCGGTAGAAATTACTAAAAAGAACGCTCCTAGAAAACCTAAATCAAAAGTACCAAAAATGTTATCTCGCTCTGCATAACTCCTAAGATTTTCCCATGCATTCTGTTCTCTTCCAAATTCAGGACGCATATATCTATCATTCATAATATCTACTGTACCTTTCAAACGTGACGTACAGTAATCTGAATCAGAATCATAATACAAATATTCGAGATTTGTTAAATCTTCTCGTAGTTTTCTCAGAAGTTGTGAATGTTCTCTGGAAAGCGGTTGCAGGTGTTTTGTTCTCATTACAGTAGTTAGTATTGGATTTTCATTAATTTCTGCAATCGTTCGTTCAATTTCCATTGCATATAATCTGGCCTCATCACAACTAAACTTGTCTTTTTCTCCAACTCTTTCAAATTCATTTGAAAGTTCACCGTAAGTTTCATCAATTTTTTTACTATTTTTAAAATATTGTCTGGTAGCAAATACCAAAGTACTTGCTGAAGCAGCAGCTGTCACACCAGTAGCAATAACTTTACTCGTGTCGGCATATCTCGCTATTTTTTGTCTATATCCTCTACTCATGCCTTGGTATTAATCAAACGAATATATAAACTTTTCTATTTTATAGCAACTAAATAGTAGTTACAGTAATCAACCCCAAAACTTTTTTGTTCTAGTGAACTGTCTTTCAGCATTCAACAAAGCTTGTAAGAAATCTCTATCACTGCTATAGAAGCCTCTCAATACTCTGCTTGCAGTTTTGGGTCCCACCCCTCTAGTCGCTAAAGCTATAACAGCCTTCCTTCCATAAACAATAACCAAATCAGAAATTTTGCTTATCCTTTCCCATATCCGTTTCTCATCAACTGTTAACCCTTTGTCTTCCAGTTTTTTCTGTATAATTTTTTCTAATTCTATTCTATCAGGATTAAGTACTGATATCAGCTTAGCTCTGCATTTATCGCACTTAATTTCCTTAGGGACTTCTTTTACTTTCATTGTCAAGCTCCACTTTCCACAATTAACGCACACTAATCTCACTTTTTTGTCCATCAATCTCTTCTCAAACATATCTAAAATCTGCAATTCTGGCCTCTCAGGTCCAACCAATTCTTGTTTCTGTTTCAACCCAACTTTCCCTAACGGCGATAACCCGTTAACCACAGATAGTTGCATCTTACCAATCTGAATCTTGTCCAGCATCTCTACAGCTTTCTCTATATCAAGCTTTTCTGTTTTTATCTCTCTCAAAGTCTCTTCCCATACAGGAGTGTTTGCGTATATGTCAATTATTTTGTCAATCTTAATCTTGTCAAAAGAAGCACCTCTCCTGAATATGCCAAACCTCTTTGCTGTATGCAAAAACTTCCATTGAAAGAGTTTTGTGTTTCTTAATGATATCTCCAAAAGGGGTTCTATTGCTTCTGGTTTTGTTTTTAGAAATATTTCCTTAACCAAGTTTAGATCCATTTTCTGTAACTGTAAAATTATTCTATAGGGATCAGTTTTCAAACCAACCGAACCTATCCTAGTTGTAAGTAACGACGACAAAAATCTTCCCAATGTCTCATTAATCATCGTGCCAAAACAAGTGTGAAGTATAACCACATTGTCTTTGACCTCTATCACAACTTTAGTATCTGTGGGCACTCCATATTTCATCTGTATTTTAACGAATCTTATCATCCTTTTTGCAGAATTTTCATCGGCCGGATATCTCTTAATAATTTCTCTAAGTATTATGTTTCTATCTATTTTTTGTAATATCATATTCTCAATCATTCCCCTAAGATAACCAACTTCCTGTGCAACCTCAAAGGGCACAGGCATCAAATCTCCTTCCCAACCAGGAATAGCAGCTTCAACATCACCAGACGGCTCAACAAATATCTTATTACTTTCAACACTGACTATATGCCATGGTTCGCCTTTAATAATAAAAGTCGATCCTTCATTCCCTTGTATCGCAACAAACTCCTCATCTAGCGTCCCAACCCTTTCTTGACTGATCATATTTATAACAGCATAATTTTTCGTATCAGGAATTGTGCTTAGGTTCTCAAAGTAATACAGTAATCCTTTATGCGAAGCTGTAATTTTATCTTCGTCCAAAAAGATGTATCTCAACTGATGCAGCTGCTGACAGACATCTAAAAATTGTTTTTTAGTCAGATTTCTGAAAGGATAGGAATGCTTGATTATGTTCATAGCCTCGTCAACAGAAGTTTTGTATTTGTCTCTTGTTATTCCAACGATTTGATGCGCAAGGACATCCAAAGCATTTTCATGCATCTTAGGCGAGTGCAGCTTCTCAGACAAGGCCTGTTTTGCAATAGCGGTCGATTCAAACACATCATCAATGTCTGTAGCTATAATAACGCCCTCAGAAATTCTGTGGGATTCGTGTCCTGATCTTCCAATTCTTTGTATTGCTCTGGCTGGCTGTCGTGGCGACATGTAGTGTAAAATGAAATCAATAGAACCAATATCTATTCCAAGCTCAAGTGAAGACGTGCATACAATGTTCTTCAATTTCTGTTGTTTGAAATCCTCTTCAACTTTTATTCTAACAGATTTGCCTAGACTGCTGTGATGGTTCTCAACTGAAAGGTCTGGATAAACCTGCTTCAAACGTGATGTCAAAATCTCGGCAAAATCTCTCGTGTTCGTAAAAGTCAATGTAGAATCATGTGCTTTCATTAATTCATGAACTGTCCTCAATCTCGCAGCTATTAACTTATTTCCACCAATTTTTTCAGATAATTCAGAGTCGGGTAGTATTGACTTAGGGCTGATAACTTTAATTTTCATCTCTTTTGATGTAGTAGCTTTGACAATTTCAATATCTCTCCCACCTGAGACATATTTTGCTACAAGCTCTGGATAACCTACTGTTGCACTCAAAGCAATCAACTGAAAATCTCCGCACAATTGTCTCAATCTCTCTAGTGCTATAGTTAGTTGAGTGCCTCTTTTGCTGTCAACTAGCTCGTGAACTTCATCAACAATAACCCATTTTATGTTTCTCAAATGTTCTCTCATTTTCTTAGCTGGAATTATTGCCTGCAGTGTTTCTGGAGTTGAAACAAGAAGGTCATCAGGAAATTCAACTTGTTTCTTTCTTTCATATAGAGTAGTGTCACCATGCCTAACAGAAACGTTCATGTCAAGTTGCTCCCCCCACCACTCAAACCTTTTTAACAAATCTCTGTTAAGTGATTTTAAAGGTGTTAGATAAAGTATACTAACAGGCTTAGGTTTCTTTTTTAGCCACATATCAAAAATTCCCAGCATACAGGCTTCTGTTTTTCCCAAACCAGTAGGAGCAATCAACAAGATATTTTTCCCTTCCAAAATATGAGGTATAGCCAAAACTTGAGGTAAAGTGGGCTTTTCAAATCCTGCCTTCTTTGCAGTTTCTTGTATTTTGTCACTCAGAACTTCAAATGACATAGCGACCACTAAACAAATCTAGAATATAGAGATATGATATACATCTCATAGTAGCATAAAAGTAAAAGAATAAAGTGTAATCATATTTAAAAAGATTTAATAGCTGGTTTAATAGTCAATCGTGTATTGGTTATCACTTATTTCTTCATCTTTCGTTGATGATAAAGATGATTTATATTCACTTGTAAGCCAATCGATCAAGTTTTTGAGAAATTTTTGTTTTTCTTCAGTAGTCATGTGTTTAAGCTTTTCTTGAATGATTTCTTTAAATGATTCTGTATTTGCCATAATTATTAATTAACCAGAAAACAGTTATTTCTTTCGTTTTCTTAATCTCCATATCTTTATAACACCGAAAACGGCTATAGCTATAACAGTAAAAACAATAGTCCAAAGATTTAAAAATTGTGGAATATTCGATCCTTTCTCAACTGGAATTCCAAATGTCTTCGTTGTAGAATATGCTATATCATTTTCCTTCCATCCAACAAACAAATCAAGTGGATAAGTTTGTGCTGATGCAGAAGAATCAACGTCTACATGAAAGACAGCCTGTTTAGTTTCACCAGATTCTATTTTATCTATGAAAAATGATTTCCCTGAAGGCACAAAAGGATATTGAGCCGCCAATGTAAGCTTAACCTCTCTGGCAATTTTACTTCCTTCATTTTTTACATACACATAAAAAAGAACATCTTTAACATCAGCTATCAATTTCTGCGGAAATTCTGTCTTTTCAATTTTTAAATCAACACCTTTATCAACTTTAAGGGTAGAAGCCAAAGTTTCACTATGGGTAATATAATAAGTTCTGGTAATTGAAGGCTCAGAAGCATAATAAGATGCAATTATTTGCAGAGGGTATTCTTTTGATTCAGCATTTCTAACTATGCTCAAATTGAGTGATATGCGATATGCCTCGTTCGCTCTTAATGTGCCCACATCTATTGAATATATTGGAGAAGTTTTAGAAAATGGAAATCCTCCTTGAACATTAAGTCTAACGCCATAAAACTCTCTGTCAGCCACATTTCTTATATCAGCAGTAAGAGTAAAATTCGAATCTGCAGTTATCTCTTCTGGAAATACATCTACATTCTCTAAAGCCAGTCCTTTATTTATCTCGGCAGCCCTAGCCGCAGCTAAGAACACAATCAAAAATACTGACGCAACAAACAATGCCATTTTCATGCAATCACTCTATTGTCCTTTTGAATGAGAGTACACCTAGCAAGAACATAAGTGTAGAGTAAAAAATTAATACTAGTACATCTAGTGCCAATGATTCCCAAATAACTCCTCTCAACATTACCGATCTCAAGGCATCCACTGAATAAGTCATCGGATTAACTGCAGCTATAACTTTCATCCAGTTCGGCATTGACTGAATGGGATATATTGAACCAGAAACAAACCATAAAGGCATAATGAATATCTGTGTCACTAAAACAAACTGTTCAAATCTTTTCATTCTTGTTGCAATAACTGTACTCATTCCAATAAAACCAAATGCCGTTAAAATCATGATTAATGGAACGAACAAGAACATTAAAACAGTATATTTTATCTTGATGCCTAATACCACAATTATAATTAAAGTCACAAATCCAGAAATCAACGATTGTATAACGCCGCCGAGTGTCTTTCCAAGTATTATTGCACTTCTAGATATTGGAGCAACGAGTAGTGATTTCAAAGTTCCAAATTCTTTGTCCATCAGCAATGATATACCGCCTGTGAACATGGCAGAAAATACTATTGTCTGAATAACGATACCAGGTGCTAAAAAGTCTAAATACTTTACACCTTTCCCATAAAATATTTCTTCTTCAACACTAACAGGATGCAGCATTGCGGGGTCTTGTAGTTTAGAGATAACTATATTTTCAGAAAGTATATTTACTGAAGATTCTAGCTTTGCTTTAACAGTTGATGCGACATTAGGACTAGTAAAATCTAGCAGCAAATAAACTTTAGCTTTGTTATTAAGTATTTCTTGATCAAAATCTTTCGGGATTACTATAACAGCAAAAACCTTTTTCGCCTGGAAGTTTTCTAGCGAAGTTTGATATTCTGTGAATTTTATATCTAATGTATCAGATGTCGATAATAGGTTAATCAATTGTTGGCTATGATATCCTCCGTTTTCTGTAACTATAGAAACTGGAATGTGACTAACAGAACCTCCAAAACCATAGGCAAAAAAGACTATCCATATGATAGGAAATATCAAAGATCTTACTATACCGAAGAGCGGTTGCTTCAAAAAAATCTTTATTTCTTTTTTTGTTATTGTCAATGTATCTTCAATGAATGTCATCTAAATAACCTCAACATTTTTTTTGAGTCTTGTTCAGCTGTTTCATCACGAATGGATTTTCCAGTGTGATGAATAAAAACGTCTTCTAGAGTCGGTTCATGCATCGATATCGAGTTAATTCTTATTTTGAGTTTTTCAGCTATTTTGAAAATTTTGGGAACAGTTTCTTTTCCCTTTGAAACTACAATCCTCACTGTTCCATCACCCAATATCTCTGGCTTGTAACCAACGGTTTTCAATGAACTAACAAAATTTTGAACCCCATTTTCTGGTTTAACATCAATAATGTTACCCTCAGCTAACTCCTCTTTAAGTTTTGCAGGAGTATCCATTGCTTTAATTTTACCGTAATCTATAATAGCAACTCTATCACAGAGAAAATCAGCCTCCTCCAAATAATGTGTTGTCAGGAAAATCGTTACGCCTTCTTCTTTATTTAGTTTTCTAATGTATTCCCACATCAGCCTTCTTGCTTGTGGATCCAATCCAAGAGTTGGCTCATCCATGAATATCAGTTTCGGTCTATGCAACAATGCCTTAGCTATTTCAAGTCGCCTCTTCATACCACCAGAATATGTCTGAACAAGATCGTTAGCCCTATTGGAAAGATTAACTAGTTCTAATAATTTTTGTATTGATTTAGTATATTGTTTTTCCGGCACATGATAGAGTTTTGCATAAAATTCAAGGTTTTCTTTTGCAGTAAGCATTGATTCTAAAACGGTTTCTTGTGGGATGAGACCTATATTTTTTCTCACACTATCTGGTTCTTTAATAATATCATGGCCTGCAAGTTTAGCTATACCTGAAGTGGGTAGAAGTAATGTGTCCAGCATGTTTATCACTGTTGTTTTCCCAGCACCGTTTGGACCTAAAAAGCCAAAAATTTCTCCTTTTTCCACATTAAAACTAACATTATCTACAGCAACTATTTTCCCAAATTCTTTCCTCAGTTTTGAAACTTGTATGATGTTCATAGACATCTAAGTTTTATGAAGTAGTAAATTTTAATGTTTTATCTTGACTTGTCGGTCGTAATCCTTGGTGATTTTCGGAAGTACTGAATTTTC
>CAYJVB010000037.1:0-6972 GCA_964373575.1 uncultured archaeon
CAACCACCTCTTTATTATTATTTATTAGATGTCGGATATGTCATGAGATAATACATAATACCATTATTCAAAAAACTTTTTAATATAGAACCAAAACTAATAATTAGAACTGATCAAAAAACGCTATATACAAGAATAAGATCTAGAGTGATATACTATTTTCTGCTGAATTTAGGGTTTACTAGCCCTAAACACAAACTAAAAATCCCAGAATGGATTAAAAACAATCATAAATTTCTTTTAGCATTTTTACGGGGTTTGATAGACACAGACTTTAGTCTAGGGTTTAGATCAGTATTCAATAAAAAATATGTTTATCCGAGGGTTAGAACTTCTATGAAGGATGCGGGTTTTATTAGTGAGCTTGTAACCACTTTTAAAGAACTTGGATTTACTGTATATTGTAAACTAAATGTAAAAATAGAGGATAAAAGAGGCTTCAGTTTTATCAAAAACACACTTGAAATAAATGGATTAAGAAACTTTCAGTTATGGCTTAACAAAATAGGCACTAATCATCCTAAAATTTCTAAAAAAATAATTGTATGGGGCTGGCCGGATTTGAATTCGCCAGATGTGAGTCCTACCTCAGCACCTTCCAGCGACACTTCCCGGGCCAATGACACAAGTCAATCGCCTCACGGGCTTCAGCCGTGTGCTCTCCCAGACTGAGCTACAGCCCCACAACTTACTATAATAACATCGGAAACTTCTTTAAGTTTATCTTTATCTAGATATTTTCAATGATGATTCCAAAATTTGGTTTTACAACTGATCCCAGCAAAGATATTGTTAAAGGAATAAACTTACTGGGAATTTTGGGATTTGATTTTGTTGAAGTTTCATTTCAGGAGCCTTTAACAACCCCTAGCGCGTTAAACAAGAAAAAGAAGGAAATAAAAGAGGCACTGGATAAGTATAAGCTGATGCTTGCTGTACACACACCTTGGTGGAACGATCTTGGAACTCTTCATGAAAATGTGAGAAAGGGATGGGTTCATGAAATAAAGGGGATGCTTGATTTTGGTAATGAATTAGGATTAAAGAAGATGAACATACACCCAAATTTTCATAAAGTAAATACTGTTAGCCATAAGGGAAAAGAGACGTCTATAAACAATAATGTTCAGAGCCTGATGGAAATTGCTGATCATGCAGCTAACTATAATATTATAATTGTTGTTGAAAATAACCTTACAACATTTTCCCCAATAGGATTTCATGAGTATGAGGAAATTGTGAATCGAGCTAAAAATGTGAAAATCACAGTCGACATCGGTCATGCCTTTGTTGAAGGTGGGATGGAACAGATATTGAAATATATCAAAACTTTCAAGAAGCGATTAAATCATATGCATTTTCACGATAATCATGGGGAAAATGATGAACACTTACCACTTGGAGTAGCTTTGATTGATTACAACAGGGTCGTTAATGAATTGAAGAAGATTAATTACGTTGAAACTATAACCTTAGAAGTTTTTGTTCCAGACAACTCCTTTCAAAAAGATTCTATGGATATTCTTAAAAGATTGTGGAAGGGTTAATAATTCATGCCGAGTCTATATTTGATTCCTCTTTTTGCAATGAACCATAAGCAGCCAAGTACTATTTTTGTGCCTGTCGGTATTTTTCTGATGTGATGATAATGAACTCTAACACTAACCTGTTTTATTTTTAATTCATTTTTTAGTGCTTCTGATAGCATCATGTTTTCAATTATGTAACCCCCATATGTTACTGCCATCATTTTTCTCATTGCTGATATTGTCATTGCTATGAAACCACAGTTTGTGTCCTTGAATTTAGTTCCGAATAGTATATTGAATGAAGTTCTCCATACAAAATTTCCTAAAGAATGTCTACTTGGTACCGTTTTCCAGTTCCTATAGCCTGTTACATAATCAGCTTTTCCACTCTTTAGCATTTTTATCAACTTTGGAGTATCTTCTGGATCATATTGAAGATCGGCATCTAATATCACAACATATTTTGTTTTTGGATAATTTTCCAGTACATATTTGAAGCCGGTTGTCATTGCTTCACCCTTGCCTTTGTTTTTTGAGTGCGTAACAACAACCGCACCTGCTTTTTTTGCTAGTTCTGTTGTTTTATCATTTGAACCATCGTCAATAACAAGAGGTAGAAAACCCGTATTTTTCGTTCTCTGCACAACTTCTGTTATATTTTTTTCCTCGTTGAATGCAGGAATCATTACAATAGTATCCATCAAATCAACTTATAATAAAATTGTATAATAAACTATTAACCATGATTTTTGATATAAGATAATATTTTTCAATGACTAATAATAATTTATGAAGGTAGTGTCACTGTTAATTGCAGCTGTTCTTTTGATAGCTTTTACGTTAGCTGTAGCAGCCATAACATCAGGTTTTTCATATCAGTGATAAAGACAGAAACCTCTGGTATAAATCTAGGTTTTGCTGCTAGTATTAATTGCACTAAAGCAGGATTGGATATTCCTGATGTTCTCTGTGATGGTACTGTGATCAAGATACCTGTAATAAATACAGGCCCCATTAATTATACAAACATTTCATTGGTGTACAATTTAAATGATAGACTTGTTGATAAAAGTTGCAATATGACATTAAACACAGGGGAACTTAAAGTATGCAGAGATATCACTTACTTAACTGGAACAATAAAAAAATTAAGAGCGACTTCAGAAAATTGCCCCAATGCTTATCAAGAAATGGAAACTTCAGTTTATTGCCAAGGAGGCGCTCTTGGTATTTGGAATTTGGATGAAGGTAGCGGTTCTACAACTTCTGACAGCTCAGGAAATAGAAACACTGGTACTTTGACAGGCATGAATACGACAGGGAACTCTACTTCTGGTTGGAATAGCACTTGCAAGAATGCAAATTGTTTATTATTTGATGGTGTTAATGATTATGTTTCAATAGGACATATATTTGGGGATGATGGATCGGCAATATCAATAGAAGCATGGGCATTTGTTAAAAGAGATGATAACACTACTGGAACTGATATATATCAAGGAATAGTTGCAGCGGCACAGACTTTTGATGGTGGATGCTGTACTGCTAGATTTGGCATTTCAGAATATCACCAAAACAATAATGCCGAATTTCTTGTAGGTGATATGGTGGTTAATGATGCCAGAATTCAATTTCAACCAGGTTTTTCATTATTTAATCAATGGGTTCATGTGGTTTTGGTTTACAATGGGACTGGTGTTGGACTTTATCAAAATTATTAGCATCAGCAAGTGCATCTGGTACAGTAGGTCCTACTTCTGGAGGATGGCGAATTGGTGGTACTGGGGCTTCTTCTGCACACAATCTTAATGGTACAGTAGATGAGGTTGCTATATGGAATAGGTCATTGTCTATATCGGAAATACAAGACCATTATCAAAATGGTATTTGGCGTAATGGATAATCAGCTGTTCTTGTCTTCCTTTTTTACAGGAGCATGGCCATTTGTGCTTTCTAATAGCTTTTCTATTCTATGTAGGCTGTTAAAAATAGCATCAAGAGTCCTATTCATATAACTTCTTTGCATGGTACTAATCAATATAGGGCAAGTGCTGTAATTGTTGCATGATCGGCCTGTGTCAAGGTCGCACATATTATGAAAAACACCTGAAATATTATACTTATTAAGTTAATAAATATAACCTAATTTTATGAAATTGTTGAAGCAAGGCGCTGAAGCGAAGCTTTTTTTGGATACTAAAGATGGAAAAGATGTTGTTATAAAAAATAGAGTGAGAAAAGGTTATAGAATACCTCAAATTGATGAAAAAATACGCAAACAAAGGACCAATTCGGAGATTAACCTTCTTGTTGCTGCTAGAAGAACAGGTCTTTTAACTCCTATGATTTTGGATATTGATGAAAAGGAATATAGTATAGTAATGGAAAATATTTCTGGTGAAAGAATAAAGGAAATCTTCTATCAGATAAATGCAAAAAAATTAACAGAAATTTCGATGAAATTAGGGAGTATAGTAGCAGGATTACATAATGCTGGAATAATTCATGGAGATTTGACTACATCCAATATGATAATGCGAGGCAATGACATATATCTTATTGACTTTGGTTTAGGGTTTTTTTCCAAGAAGATTGAAGATCAGGGAGTTGATTTGAAATTGTTTAGAGAGGCTTTAAAATCTACCCATTTCAATATATCTGATACCGTTTGGAAAAACTTTTTAAAAGGTTATAAAAAAGAATATAAAGATGCAGAACTTGTTATAAGGAAGGTAGATGAGATTGAAAGACGTGCTAGGTATATTAAACGAGAAGAGTAGATACGCTAAAATTGAGAGTTATTTAATCTATATTTTGTTAGTAAGCGCTTTAGTTATGTCGGTTGGAATAGGATTAACCATTTTTAAAACACAAGGAATATCAGCTGTTTTATCTATGTTGGGTGCACTAATGTCTTTCTTGTCTACAATCGGTTTAATAGTTGTTTGGATATTACAAGAAATAAATGGTGAATAAATGGCAAGGATACATGCAAGAAGAAAAGGTAAGGCATCATCAAAAAGGCCTTCAGTTAAAAGTCCAGCAAGATGGATTAGATACAAGAAAAATGAAGTGGAAAAACTTGTTATTAATTTCGCCAAAGAAGGAAATTCTTCTGCTAAAATTGGACTGATTTTACGCGATCAATTTGGTATCCCATCTGTTAGATTAGTTGTGGAGAAGACTATAAAACAGATAATGAAAGAGAATGACTTATATTCGAAATATCCTGAAGATTTATTCACTTTATTCAAAAGAGCAGTTAATTTAAGAGAACATCTTCACAGAAATAAAAAGGATTATACTTCGAAAAGAAATTTAGAACTCCTCGAATCTAAAATAAGGAGACTTGGGAAATATTACCGAAACAGAAAAGTTATAGAACCTGGTTGGGCATACGATCCTGAGAGAGCTAAGCTGCTTGTACAACAGAAGTGATTTTTATGACTAAAAAAATTAAAGGTAAGGATTGGTATACTATTGTGGCACCCAAAATTTTTGATAATAAAGTTTTAGGAGAAACACCGGTTGATGATGTTAAAAAGCTGAAATGGAGAAAAGTATCTATACCATTAGTTATTCTTGTTAATGATACGAACAAATATTATCTGAAGATACAGTTCAGAGTAGTTGAAATAAATGGAAAAACCGCCAACACCGATTTTGCTGGATTAGAATGTTTACGTGATTATATTACAAGGATGGTCAGACATGATACTGATAGACTGGATACTGTTCAAGAACTGATGACGAAAGATGGTAAGAAAGTTGTTGTGAAAACGATTTCAGTCACTAATAAGAAGGTAACAAAGAGCCTGGAAAAAGAATTAACTCTATTTATAAGAAATCTTGTGGAAAAAACTGTAAATGAAAATTCACTTGACGATTTTCTAACGAAAGTTCTTGATGACTCTTTGAGAAATAAAGTGATTAAAACCGGATCAAAAATTTACCCTGTTAGAAATTTTGAAATCAGAAAAATAGAAGTTCCTGTTAGATAAATAGTCCTGATATGTGTGCCCCGAATAGGTTGAACACTACTAAAAGTAAAATAATTATTGAAACAAGGTTGATGATTTTATCTGCTGCTTTTCCTTTGTAAAAATATTTCAGAATTTCTTCAAACATCAATCCGCCATCAAGTGGTTTTAATGGGAATAAATTAAAAATACCAACACCAAGGCTTAATACAAAAGACCATTCCAGTAGATTAGAGAACCATGTCAACACGGTTATTGTATTGCTTGATACTGCTCCATAATTACTTAAGAATCTAATGTAGATATAAGATACTTTTGTATTCTGTATTCCAATGTACGGTTTTGTTGGATCATCTGGGTGAGAAGTTGTTTTTACATTAAAAATACCAGTTGTTGTTTTCACTTCTATTGTATCTCCTGGTTTAATCTTTTCCAGTGATTTTACGAAATCATTTACATCTTTCACACTCATTGAATTTATTTGTGTTATCATTCCGCTTAGACTTGCACTTTCAGCACCTGTTCCTGGAATTAATTTTTCAAAAATTATACCCTGCGGGACAATGATTTTGTTCAATATGAAACTGTAGCTAAGTAATAGGATTAAAATTGTTAGCGCTAAAATAAAGTTCCCGAAACTACCGGCAGCATAAATTCTGAGTTTTTTCATTGTACTTGACTTTTTTAGTTGCTTTTCGTCTGGTTCTACAAAGGCGCCTGGAAGAAATAGTAAAAGCAACACGCCGAATGATTTTATTTTTATTCTTTCAGCTCGTGCTAGCAAAGCGTGCATACCTTCGTGTGAAATCATCACGAGAAAAACTCCAATTATCCAATACCAGAAAGGCACACCCAGAACAAAATTAGGTAGTTCGACGCCGCTCACTGTTGGTAAAACCAATTTTAGTGGTTGTGGGGTTTCTTCTGGTTTTGTTATAAGATTATAGGTGGATTTAACAAGAAGATAGCTGCCGTATAGCGATGCAAGTATTGCTGTAACAACGCCTAAAGTTCCTAAAATTTTTAATATTTTTTCATGTTTTTTTCCAAAAGAGTAGACCCACTCTTTACCTTTTTGGGTTCTTCTCATCAATAAAATATATTTGAACTCTATTTTTTTCCTATCACGATATACAACAAATCCTAAAATGACTAGAAAAGCCACGACTGAAATTATTTCAAAAGATACCATAGAATACCATTATCATTTTTTCATTTAAATAATGCAGATGCTGTGTAAGTTATAATTAAATTCTTCGATTGTTATAATTAAAAAATGGCGAGAAGACATTTCGAGAAAAATGGTTTTCCTAGACTAGATATAATTGTAGGAGAAATACGTGATTATATAGCATCTTTTAGGGTTGAATACACACACTATCCTCGGGGGAATATTGTATATCCTTATGCGGTATCGTTGCTTAATTACCCAATTTAGTTGAACAGAAAGTATAATATCGGAC
>CAYJVB010000038.1:0-6182 GCA_964373575.1 uncultured archaeon
TAACGTTCATAATATAATTAAATCAAGGCATTATAAAAAACTTTTTATTTCAAGAAGCGAGCCCTCGAATTTCTGCTAAACAGTGTTAGATTCCCATGTTAGGGGTTGCGCTATAAGCATAGCAAGTTCTAGCATGCTGACAGAATTGATTAAAGGAAAAACTTTGAAAGAAATTATTAAACTGGACAAAGAAGATGTTTTGAAGATGCTAGGAATAGAGTTGAGTCCTATCAGATTAAAATGCGCTTTACTGTCGTTGAAAACTTTGAAGTTAGGTGTATATTCATATCTCGGTAAAAAACTAGAGAACTTATGAATTTTTTATATCTACAAAATCACCCACCTCTATATTGTATTTCTCAGTGAGATTAGCATTAATCTCCACAACATATCTAGCTTTATCAAAGGGTGTGTAAACAGGACAATTAATGAAACATGGCTGCACATTTCTGGCTATATGTACAATTTCAAAATCATCATTTATCCATATAATATCAATAGGAAAACTCATGTTCATCATCCAAATAGAGTGATAATCCTCATTATTGAAAACAAATATCATACCTTCTTTTTCTTTCAAGCCTTTTCTGAACATAAGGCCTTTCATTTGCTTCAATGTCGTATCAGCAACCTCCGCCTTTATCTTTACACTTTCAAAATCAACTTCCGCATGCATCTTTGGTGTATTCTCTAAAGCAATTATCAATATAATCAGTAATATGCCTCCAATAAAAATCAAAGCTTCTATTTCCATCTATATTACTAATCTTGAAAATAATTAAAATAATCTAATAAAACAGATTATAGATCAAATCAGCATGGTAGTAAATTCTTGAGTTTTCCTGACAATCCTAGATAAGTTAAGCCACCTGCAACTGCAAAAGCTATAGGAGCTATCAATAATTTACCGTCTGTCACGCAAGCACTAGACATACCTGGAACATATTTACACATTTCTAATGCGATTTGACTGTAAGCATAAACAGCTGCTCTGATCCTACTGCTAATGATGTCAATACCTTAGCGGCTTCGGGCAGTGTTATTCTGTACACAATTAATCACGACTATTGTTTTCTTCTTACATCAGCTACAATATATCTGAATCCATCATTTCGAGTACCATTCAGTTGAGGTCCGTATACTGCACTTACAATATCAGAATATCGACGCGAATCTATACCTTCTAAATAACTTTCTGCTACCGTTAATAGATCACTAAATCTTGATCCAACTGCCGATTGAATTTTATCATAATCGCCTATATTCAATACACAGATGTTTCTTGTAATAGGTGAAGTAATTGCTCGTTCATATTTATCTCGTGTTATATCGTCAGGTTTAACATACTTTCCAATTATGTTTAATAATGTTAAAAGAGTTCTAGCATTTGGTTCCTCAGTTAAATACTTAGTAGCTTTCCCCAAAGCAGATTTATATTGAGGGGTTTCAGTTTTAATAAATCGTTCTTCAATTTCCATGTCAGTATACTGACGTGAACCCCCGCTTAGTTCAGCTCTTAATATATTCTTTGCTGCAAATGGTGCCCAATAGCTTGACAAATAAGATCTGAATCGACCAACAACATTATACATAAATTTTCTGTGTTCTTCAATATCAGCATTCAACCCAAGTACTAACGCAAGAGCATTTACGCCATCTTGAGTTAAAGGGTTAAAATCATAGTCAGTCATATTATCAATATCACTACTATATAGTAACTATTATTTAAGCTTTTCTATTTCGTAGGAATAATACTCAAATTGCCCCCGCCGGGATTTGAACCCAGGTTTCAGCCTCGAGAGGGCCGTGTCCTTGACCGTGCTAGACTACAGGGGCATGAAAATAAAAGCAATCAATATTTTATATAGGCAAATGATCAATTACGTCTTTCCCTTTCAAATATTCATCCTTCTCTCCTGTCAATGCATCCACAATTTCAACATTTCCATTATTGTAAAACAGCACCCAATAAGGATAATAGCACAGTTTCTTCTCAAAACCATCAGGATTAAACAAATCTAGAACTTTTTCAACTAAATCATCCTTTATTTTTGCCTGCACCACCTCTCCAGTGTATTTATATGAAACCGTCGGTTCACTTAATTGGTTATCCATAACATCCTCAAAGTTAAGGTTTATTTTACTCTTCAGCTGCAAATTCTCTGCAGTAACCAAATGCAATGCTCTTAATTTGGTGACAATATTAGCCAACTCCCTCTCAGAAATCTTCAATCTACCAGAAATATCATTCATGCTGGACTCTCCATAAGTCGTCAAGTACAACAATACAGCCTTTTCCTTCATACCCAAATCCAATATCTTCGGTAAACCATCACTTCTTGAAAGAGTATTATCTTTCTGAAAAACTAATTCACCTGTTATACCATCTATGAAAATATTATCAGTCTTCTCCCCTTCTTTAGTTCTAAACCTGCATTTCAATCTGTGAAATGGATAATAAACAAGCTTGAACCACTCCAAATTTTGCTGTCCCCTTATTTTTATGTCATCCTCCAAGATTTTGGGGTAAAAGTAAACCTTTTCCTCTTCAGGTTCTCTGTCTTTAAATTTCTCAGTCAGCATAGCAGGAATACCGTGGTGCTCACTTCTTTTTACCCTAATATTAACAAGTAATGGCTGTTCTATCATGCCTACAACGCAAGCAGTTCCAACAGGCAAGGTCTTTATCTGTGACTCCAATCCTCTTGTTATACCTTCAACAGAATCTGATATCGTCTTTAGATCGTTGGGATTTGTTACACGCAAGAACAGTTGAGTAGAACATTGCGATAATACATTCTTATCTATCCTCGCTGGTCTCTGTGTTATAACGCTAAGTCCCATTCCAAACTTCCTCCCCTCCGATGCAATAGTCCTCAAAATTCTGGAGCTTATAGCCTCACCAAAACCTCTCTCTGGTGCAAAATTATGCGCCTCTTCTACAATGAGCATGAACGGCTGAACCTTTCCCTTCTTTCTCGCCTCAAACAAATCTTTAGCTAGCTTGTAAACAACTATCTGCTGAATATCAGGCTCCACACCTTTAAGATTGACAATTGTTATCCTACCTTTCTTTACTAAATCTGTAGGTTGGAAATAACCAACACTATCAAACAGCCCAGTTGACTTTAACATGTCCAAAGCCGAAATAACATTCCATTTTGTCTGTCCCTTCGTTTTTGTAACTTCACTCTTCAATTCATCAAGCGTGTATTCCTCCTTTCCTGTTTCTGAGACGGCTGTGTATATAGTGCTGAGCTGCGCTGATGTCAACCTAAATGGCAGCATATCCAGAATTTCTTGTTGTGTCAGCTTGTTTCTGAACTTCAGCTTTCTGGACCCCTCAGCTAAATTTTTATCAAGGGAAAATATTTCTGTTTCCTTGTTATATCCCTTTGGTTCAATTTCAAACTTAGGCATATACTTCTTTTCTTCCTCCTTCTTGTTGGGATATCTTAGTGTGAGATACTCACCGTGAGGATCAATAACTACAGCAGGAATCTGTTTTTCTATGAATTCCTCTAGTAATACACCGCAGAAATAGCTTTTACCGAAACCCGATTTCGCAAGTATAGCCAAATGCTTTGTAACTAAAAACTTTGGATCAAGATAGACCTTTAGATTCTCAGAACCATCCAGCAGTCCTACATACATGCCACCAGTCTTCAATCCCAATACCCTTTTGATTAATGCATCATCAGCCTTGTAGACATATGAACCCGGCTTAAACGGCATCCTAGGCATCTTAACAACATCAGTCTTGTCAGTGTAACCTAAAACAGAGACTGTAGCTAGTGTCTGCTCCTTCTCCTGAATGATTTCATCAACCCTTCCTAAAATCCAGTGTCTCTCAGGGTCTCTAGTAGCTATGAAATCCATTTTCCTAATGATGCCTGTGACTTCAAATTGGTAATTTTCTGGAGAAGTTTTGCCTATTATTCTGCCGACTAGCATGCCATCACTTCAATTACAATAATTCTGCAAGCCTCTTAATATCTTTGTTTGCTACATGGGTGTATATTTGAGTTGTCTTAAGATCTTTATGTCCAAGTAATTGTTGTATGTATCTTATGTCAGTTCCAGCCTCGAGTAAATGTGTGGCAAATGAATGGCGAAGTGTGCGGGGTGTTACCCGTTTCGTTACACCAGCTTTCTTGGATGCCAATTTCACTATTTGCTGTATAGACCTCTCGTTATATCTGTGTCCCCTTTCTGATATTAGGATAAAACCCTCGCCCTTTAAACCAATGTTTTGCAGCGCTTGTCTTAGTTTATCATGGAGAAACACTACCCTTTCTTTCTCTCCCTTTGCAATTTTTACGTGAATTAAAGATCTTTCGAAATCATTATCTTCCCACTTCAAATTTCTCGCTTCATCCAATCGTAATCCAGCATAGTAAAGTAGCGATATTACTGTTTTGTGTTTTGGATTTTCAGTACTAGAAATCATTCGCGATATCTCATCCCTATTTAGTACTAAGGGTAATTTCAGGCTGGGTTTTGCGTGAGGTATATCTTCATTAAAGTTTTGTTTCAATACCTTCTCATGAAAGAACTTCAAAGCAAAATAAACGGTTCTCATTGTGGAGCGACTATTCTTAGTGTATGAAAGCAGGAAATCTCTAGGAGTTTTATTAGAATTAAGAAACTTGCTAACTATATCAACATATCTCTGGCTGGTTCTGTAAGAATACTTTCTTAGTTTTATCTCTTCCCTTAATCGTTCGAGATGGTGATTTTCGTTAAACGTCATAAACCCATGTGATAAATATAGTCTTCTTACTAAATAAGTATTGCGTAGAACCCTACCTGTATGGATATTCTACGTAGATAATGCGTAAAATAGTTGTTATGTGCAATATTACTCGGGGTTTCGCAAAATATATAAAGAAACAAACTATTAACAATATATGAATATGACAAAAAAATTGAAAATTATTCTTGCCATAGGAATGATTGCAATTGTTACGCTCTTCATCGTAGCTTATTTTTCCAATTCATTAGCCCTTTTGGGATTATGTAAACCAGGAGATAAGATTGGTCAAGGGTTAGGGCCACGTTTTTGTTATACTCCAAGTGGTTTTGAGGGTAAACCCTGCGATAAAGCAACTGATTGTGGAACTGGTGGATGTGTTTTAGTAGATTCAAATAAAACAACTGGCAAGGGAATTTGCAGAGATTTGCCATTTGGTTGTAATGTTTGGATAGATGAGAATGGTAAATTCGATGAGAACGCTGTACTTTGTGTGGATTAAAAGCGAAACTCCTGCGTCATACTGTCGCTTCGTTTCACTCCGCTCGTTCGTCTTGCAGGCTCACCACATAACAGCGATTAAGAGGGAAAATCCTGCGAATTTTCCCCAAATTTTTGCTTCGCAAAAACTTCTCTTAATCGCATATGTTAAGTGAAATTCAAGAGCACGCGACGATTTCAAAAGATTTAATACTATTTAATTTTTATTATATATTATGGGGCTAGCAAAAACTTTTTTGGCAATTGGAATAGCAATCATCTTTGCTGTCTTTATCTCTTATGGTCTTAGTGTTGTTTACGAAGCACCTAAATATGATTACAGCTCTTATATTAATAATTGTTCTAAAACTTATGGTTGCCAAAAACAAATTCAAGATTGCCAAAAACAATATAATTATTCAGATCCTCAATATCAAGATTGCTATTCTAATGTTCAACAAAGCACAGAATATAAAACCTGTTTAGAGATGCTTGATAAATGTAACGAAGAATATCAAAAACAAACTCCTCGTTATAAACACTCGAGAAATAGTTTTTATATTTTAATTGTTATTGGAATTATTGCCATAATTTCAGGTATTCTTCTAACAGGATTAGAAGGGATTGGTTCTGGTTTGATTGGCGGAGGAGTTTTAGTTGTGCTTTGGTCGTTATTTTATACTTTCGCCTATTGGTTTACTCTAAACAAGTATGTTAAATTGATTGCTTTGGGAATAGTATTAGCAGTCTTGGTCTATTTCGGATATAAGAAGATAGAAAAAAAATTAAATCAATAGATTTTAACGCGGGCTCTTGAACTCTACGGATTTTCCTTCGAAAAATCCTTGCCCCACTGCGTTCTCAAAATCCTTCGGATTTTTCGGGTCGGCTAACAGGAATTTAACGGAAAAATGCTCGGCTCGCATTTTTCCCAAATTTGATTTTCCAG
>CAYJVB010000039.1:0-6046 GCA_964373575.1 uncultured archaeon
AATATTGCTAAGAATTCTGATTTAGATGTTAAGATGGCAGCGAAACAATTTGAGAGCATAAGTGAAGATGAATTGAGGAAGATTGTTAGAAAGAATATTGATGAGAATAGGGAGAAGTTGAAGGATGCAAATGGTGCTTATAAGTTTTTGATGGGGATTGTGATGGGAGATGTTAGAGGGAGGATAGAAGGAAGTGTTGTTAATAAAGTTGTGAAAGAGGAAGTTGAAAATATATTCACTGGAATATAGAAATCTTTAAATACTATATACCACTATGAAGTAGTAAGTGATAATGTGTTAATTATTCAAAACTTGCATTGACTCTACCATTAGTTGGTGCTACTGCATGCTCTTATTCAAGTGCTATTCAAACTGCACAACAGTATGTCACAGCTGAAAACTGCTTCTATGGATTGGCAGGATTGGGAGTTTTACTTGCAGTGGATACTGTGGCTCATCGTTTCAACGTTGAAGAAATGTATGCTTGGAAAGTATTTGATATCTTTAAGTGAAATCTTATTTCATTTTCTTTGGCAATAATTCCTTTTCTTTCTTTAATCCCTTAATCTCTGCTTCGAAGATATTATCTATTAGAGTATCATTCTCGCTGATGGTTTCGTTATATTTCGTTCCACAATTCGTGTTCAAGAGCTTCAAAAATTATATTTATATATGTTAAACGAGATGATTTAATACATGCGTTTAAAAGCCCGTAGTTTAGTGGATGAAATAGAAGAAATTAAAACAAGACTAGTTACTGTAGAAATGACCCTTCTTGAGAGTGAAGAGGCAAGCAAAGAAGATAAAGAGGCTTTGAAAGAGGCTTTGAAAGAATATAGAAAAGGTAGAACCATAACATTGAGTTTCTAATCATATGCACTTTCTTTATATGATATCCGAGATACAATAATTGCTTTGTCCTTCCAAATAACTGTATAAACGATCCTAATTCTTCCTATACGGATTCTGAATGTATCTTTCAATCCTTTGAGTTTCTTAACATCATAAAGTCTTGCGGGTACTGGATCTACAGCTAATGTTCTTACCACTTCTCCAATTCTCTTATCATCTATAACATCAAATTCTTTCTTAGCCCTGGAAGAAAACTCTATTCTAAACATATGTGACAATATAGGATTTTGAAAATAAATTTGATCATAAACAATACTGGAAAATTATTGCTTCATTTTCTTCATTAAAACTTCCTTCTCCTTTTGCAATCGTTTGATTTCTGAATCAAATATATTAGCCATTCTAGTGTCTCCTTTGTTTGTTGCTTCGTTGTATTTCGTTTTGAATTCATTTATTCTGTTGTTGATTTCTATTATGCGCGGGTCTGACTGCTGTTGGGGTGTCAAAGGCTCTGTTTCAAATTTTTCTGATAGTTCTTTTGTTCTTTTAAGAGACCATTTGGCGATGAGATAGATGAACATTGCTGCAAAGATTACAGAGGCTATTGTACCGGCTAATGCTAAGGGGAAGGTTGTATAATGCGATGGCATATAAACTATATAATTTTAGGATGTAAATAATAATTAATGAGTTTTCATACCAGCTTGGTTTCATCATTTTTCAGTATACCATCGAGTTGGTTAGCTAGTCCTGCTGCTTTATTGACGAATTTGGTAATCCCGTTTTTAGTTATGTGGTTTGGTATGTATTTTTTTTGAAAGAGATGAGGATGTTTGGATACAATGATGTTGTTTATATCATATTGGGATTGTTGGTTTCGCTAGTTTCTGTGGGGATGTTTAAATTGGGAGTTATTGCAGGTGTTGTTGGTGCTGTTGCGATAGCTTTTTCGTTAAAATATAGTGGATTGTTAGTCAAAGTTTTGATTGTAGGAGGATATGTTGCATTGGTTTTTGTTGTTATTCCCATGCTACTTGGATAAGAATTCATACTCCATGAGGTAAAGGTAACGTACTTCCGCCATGTCTTTCGATATCTGATTTTGCCGTGCGAGCCTTAGTTCTTAACATTTGAACTGCTGTGGTAACACTTACAAATCTTGCTTCACTTTCTGCTCTTGTTATTACATTACTTATTTCTCTTAATAATTGATCAAGCGCGACATTTGTAGCTGCCAACGCTAAGTTCCTATTAATGGTATCCCTTGACCATACAAGCAATTCCTGATATAATGTACCTTGTTGAAGCGCCTGACCTTCGGTTCTTCCTCTTCCACCAAAACCCCAACCTCCCATTCTTTCTTTTATGACAGCAACAATACCAAAAATAAACAAGAATGTAAAGGCTGCTGTTGAATATGCTCCCATTATACCAAATAAAAGGGTTACCATTTTAGTAAATACTCCAACAGGTATTATTCCAAATCCTATCACAATAGAAAGAATTAAATTTACGTTAATATTTGGAAATATTTGCATTGAATCTAAAAACCCATAAACTATTACAATTACTCCGGTAAGTGGTATGATAAACAAATATATAATTCCCGGTGTGTAAAGCCATTCATCGGGAACACCTATGAAGGACAGGACATCTGAAAAAGGTCCTGTTATCGGTCTTTGTTGGAAATTTCGAGGAACTTTATAATTTGTTGGTTGGAAAAAACTATAGGCCATGAGTAGTATTAAAAGAATTCCAACAGCCCACATTGAAATTTTTAGCCAATCTGCCATAATTTATCCTTTTCGTTTTTTGAAATATATATTTATCTAAAATATATTTATCTAAAATTAATTGATTTGTAAAAATATATAAATAACTCAGAATTAGCGAGGTCCACCGGTTATTCTTCTTATTTCGTTCTGAAGTCTTCTGTATTCTGAGGCCCCTATAACTGGTCTTAATAGACCTATAGTCTTATTTGCTTTGGCTCTTAGTGTATGGTTAGCTTTTTCTAAATTACCGGCATTATAATCATTTCTTGCTGATGTTAGTTCACCCGGTATACCTGCAACTGCAGCTTGAACGGCTGCAATACCTGACCCAGAATAATCTCTATGCATTCTTTCAAGTAATGTAACTAGTTGATTGAATCGTCCTTCTCTCGTCAATCCAACATAACTCCCTTGAGTTGTATAACCCCACATATGCATCCTATCCATGACCACATAAAATACACCGAAGAAAAATAAGAAAGTGAAGGCCCATGTTGAATATACACCCATTAATGCGAAAAGCGCTGTAACTACTTGTGTAAATATACCAAACGGTATAGTAGCGAATGCTAAAACAACTGCAAGAGCGATATTTACAGCACCGTTATTGAAAAGTTCCATACTGTCAAGAAAGCCATAAACTATTATAATAATTCCTGCAAATGGTACAACAAAGAGATAAATAATTCCTGGTACATACATCCAGTCGTTGGGAACACCTATAAATTGTAATAATGTTGCTATTGGTCCTGTTATAGGTGTTGTCACAAAGCTTGGTGGTAGTGTGAATAAAGCTGCTGGAGGACCAAACGCGCCAAATGCATAAAGAGTAAGTGCAACTAATCCAAGCACAAAGGCTGCCATAACATATCTAAAACGAGTTTGACCCTTATTCATTTAATTCTATAAAAAATATGGTATTATTAATATAAAAATATAAGTGTAACCCAGAATCATCTTGGTGGTCTTCTCACATGAATACCTGCTGTTCTTAAATTTGAATAAATCGCTGCTGTTCTTGTCTGTAAACGGTTTATAGCACCTCTCGGATTTGGATTAGGTCTTGCATTCCACATAGTTTCTGCAGCGTTTAAATCTGCTGGAACAGTGCTAACAATACCTGCTGAAGGTCCACCATGATTTTCCCTGTACACCTCCAAAAGCCATTCCCTTAATTGATGATATCTTTGTTCTTGATGAAGTCCCATATAATTTCGAGAGGAAGTAAATCCCCAGTAGCCCATTCTATCAAGAAACACATATATTACGCCAAAGAAGAAAAGCAAACCAAAAGCACCGACAGAATATAATCCCAATACCGCGAACATCAATGAAATCAATTTAACAAAGGCGCCTATAGGAATTGTTGCAAATGCAAACACCAGAGCAAGTACAATATTTATTTGCGGCTTTGCCCTAAAGATGTCCATTTCACTCAAAAATCCATAAATAATTGCAAAAATTCCAATGAAAGGAACGAAGAAAAGATAAATAACAGCTGGGACGTATAACCAATTGCTGGGGATTCCCAGAAATAGAAGAATATCACTGAATATGCCGGTGATAGGTTTTTGTCTGAAATTTGCAGGAAGTTGATATTGTGCATCAACAATAATAGCAAGTATAACTAAACCAATCAGTAACGCGAGCATAATCCAGTGTATGTTTGCTCCGAAAGCTGTCATCTGTCCTTTTGACATTATAAGTCAATAATAATTTCAATTCAAACAATTAATATTTACTTGATGATATGGTAGATATAATTTTGCCGGATAATATATTCTATTCATTCTTCCTGCCGTTTGTGGGTATAGTAACAATTATCTTCGGTCTGCTGATAACACTAAAGATATTGGACAAAAAAACTAGCATGTTTGTTGCTGTGATAATAGCTTTGTTTGTCTTAGGTGGAAATAATCTTCCAATAATAACTAAATTATTTTCAGGTGGAGGGTTTTTAGTCATGCTCACATTTTTTGTTGTCTTTATTTTGATTATTGCTTTGAGACTAAGAAGGGAGTAATATGGCATTGGAATTTTTGAATCAATTGTTTGCCGACAAAAACTCTACAATATTTTTGTTGGTTGGGTTAACCATTTTGATATTTATTTTGTTCACCCCTAAAATAGGGGGAGGTGGCCATGAAAAATATTATTACAGGGCAAAAAGATTGAGGAGGAAGGAAATAGAACAATATCTATCATCACTTGAAAAAAGGATATTAGAGCTTGACAGAAGAATAACATCAATGAAGATTAAAGAACAAGATTTAGAGATAAAATTTGCAGCGAAAAGAGATATTAGCACTCAAAGAGAAGTGCAAAATATGAGAAAGGCGTTGACAGAACTAGCTAATAAAAGGGATAGACTTCTGGAAGAGAAGCAGGCTTATGCTAAGGCTTATAGAGAGGTAACATTATAAAAAATGTAATTTTTCAATTACAATTTAACTGGTTTACCAATCATATGTCTCTTCGACAGATGTAATGCTTCTTGACTAGCCAATGCCAATCCAAGCTCAATTATCCTCCTAACTATTGGACTTTCCATGTTTATTTTGTATAATGTTGTCTTTCCAAATCTTCTAGATGGTTTAACTATATCTGCTCTTTCTAGTTTTCCAAAATATTTGAATAGCGTGGCTTTAGACATATTCGTTTCTTTCATGATTTGTTTTTTGGAGTAGTCAAATAGTTTATTCTCTATTAAGAAATCAGTTATTCTCATTATTGGTTTGTCTCCAAAATATTCCAATAATACTGAAGAATCTTTCTTTTTCATAAACTATTTTATGTTTCAGAAGAAATTATAAGAAGAGTTGAAGAATTTAGTAGAAAATAGTAATCCATATTCATCAGAAAGAGTTCTGAAATTAGTAATAGTTATAAGCCTTAAAGTAGAATTAATTTGGTTATATGGATAAAAGACTGTTTTTAATTATTTTTGCAGTTTTGGGTATTGTTGTCGGGATAGTATCTTCTCGTTTACTAAATCAGTTTCTCATATTTTTTCTCTTAATAGCAACATATCTTATTGTTTTTGCCCCGATTTATTTTAAACACAAAAAAGAGAAAGAAGTTAATGCATTAATTTTAGAAACATTCCTCAACTACTTGTTGATGTGGATTGTGGTGTTCTTTTTGTTGTCTAATATTTAGAAACAGTCAAATTATACTTCTCGTCTTAGTTTTTCGAATTCTTCGCGAGATAATTTTATTTGCTTGAGTATCTCATTAAGAAGACCCCTGCTAATTTCTTCGTTACCGTGAACTGGAATAACAGTTTTCTGCCATCTGGATGAATGTAACGGGTATGACTGCCTACTTGATGCACTTTTTTAAACCCTATTTTTTCTACAATTTTACGGTATCGTTGCTTAATTACCCAATTTAGTTGAACAGAAAGTATAATATCGGAC
>CAYJVB010000040.1:0-5888 GCA_964373575.1 uncultured archaeon
ATTTGAGGATTTCAGATGCCTTGGTGTTGGATTTTCGAATATCTATTTCGAATAGAAAGGTTTATAAAGGTAATATGTAAAAATAAAGAATTGATAATATATCAAGGTAATTACGTTGGTAAGAACTCATCTTCTATCAAGAAGAGATTTTTTGTATTATGCGGCATTATTAAGTGCATATGGATTAGGAGTAGCTTCAGGTGCGATTCCATTCATTATACCATCACTTAGGCCTTCTAGTTCTCCACCAGAAAATACATCATTACCCCCCTCTTCAACACCACCCCCCTCTTCAACACCACCCCCCTCTTCAACACCACACCCAACAAAACCATCCTACCCAAATCCACCGACGCCACAAGCACCTTCAAACAAATATGGTGTAAGAATACTTACTGACTATATCACAGGTTGGGGTACTTTTCCAGGTCAAAGGTCATCAGATCTTACATTAGGATCAAATCTGCATCCTCTGATTGATCAGTTTAGATCAAACAATACAAGACAAGTGAATTGGGATATTTATTATCTTTTGAGTAGTGGAAGAAATGGTATAGTTGTTGGATCAACAAATCCAGGAAGGGGTGGAATATCGGGATGGGAAAATAATTTTGAACAAGGTGTATTAAAAGCGGAACTATTTCCAAACATCGATTTTTCTATGGTGTTTAACACAGAACCATGGTGGTCCAGAGGAAGTGACGCCGTTAATGGTGTTCTTGCTGAGTGGACAGTGGATTATTTTGCTAGGACATATTTTGATTATCCAAATTATCTTAAAGTTAATGGGATGCCCGTTGTTTTTCTGTTTCATGCATTTAGATATGCAGATATTTTTGGTATGAAAGCATATAGGGATTTATTAGATACAATGAGAAAAACAGCTGATGTTCATAATTATCAAATATTTATTGTGGGAGATGTAGTATCAACGAGAATGGACGATCTTTATTATGCTACAAACATCTCAAAACCTCTTGACGCAATTACCAGTCACCCTGTTGTTGATGCAGGAGCTAGCTGGAAAAAAGTTGGAAAAGAAACCTCAGAAATTATATCTAGTTATGATGATGTCTTAAGAGGTTACGAAAGACTTTGGAAATATTGGAAATACATAGCTGATCAATCAGGGAGGGGATTTGTACCGTTCATAACGCCAGGATCTGATAACTCGGCTCTCTATGAGGCAGGAATAGATAACTGGCATGTTGTTTGGAAAGACAGTTCACCAGAAAAGTATTTAAAAATGGCTCAAGCAGCATTAGAATATGTAGATCCTAATTTGAAATTAATGTTTGAAACTTCATACAATGAATTTCAAGAGGGCAATGCGACAGCACCAACTGTAGAAAATGGATTTGATTTTACCTATGCTCTAAATACTTTGTATAATTCACCTATTGATGGGTGGCCTGAAAGGATATATCCTGATGGTGGTTTAATAAAAGTTTTGAGCAAATTTCATGAAAACTTAATATTAAAAAAGAATATGTAATATAGGGCATTGGAACAAGATTATCTCTAACATATACAAATATCAGAAGCAATTATCTTTTTCTCAATTTACAGGACGTTCAGCACTTTAGTGCAGAGTAATTCATAGGATTTAGTTAGTGACTTCTAAAAATCTCAAAAAAAGGGCGAGACCCAACTTATACTTTACTAAGGGTTTCTACAGAGCCGAAAAGAGATAATTATAAATTAACTATATTTCTAACATAACGTTTATGAAAAGAAGATGCTTAGTTACCGGTGGGGCAGGCTTCATCGGAAGTCATGTGGTTGATAGACTTTTAGATCTAGGAAACAAAGTTGTCGTTATTGATGATTTTTCTTCCGGAAAAATGGAAAATTTAAAACACAATATAAACAATCGAAATCTGGAAATAGTAACGAAGAGTATTTGTGATTCAGATATAGATATTTTGTTTGAGGATATTTCTATCGTTTTTCATCTAGCTGCACAATCGCGAATTCAATATTCGATTACATATACCAAAGAAACAAATTATACAAATATATTTGGGACATTAAATGTTTTAGAAGCATGCAAAAAAGCAGACGTTAAGAGAGTTATTTTCTCTTCTAGTTCTTCTGTTTATGGTAATCAAGTTAAGTTACCTCTAATCGAAACTTTAAATCCAAATCCCCTCTCTCCATATGGCCTGCATAAATTAACAGGTGAACAATACTGTAAATTATATTATCTTATGCACGGAATAGAAACAATTAGTCTGAGATACTTTAATGTTTTTGGCCAAAGGCAAGATCCAAAAGTGGGAGATGTTTGTTTGGTCCCCAAGTCTATAGTTCGTCTTCTTCAAAAAAAAAACCACAAATTTATGGTAGTGGAGAAAATACTAGAGATTTTGTTTTTGTTAAAGATGTTGTAGAAGCAAATATACTTGCAAGCAATACTCAAAATAATGATAGTTTCGGTAATGTTTGTAACATAGGAAGTGGCAAGAACTTTTCAGTTAATTTTGTTGTTAATACTCTAATAAAAAATATTGATAATAGCATAAAACCTGAATACTTGCCTCCAGTCTTTGAACCAAAAGATAGTCTCGCAGATATTTCACGTGTCCAAGAGTTTTTGAAGTGGAAACCGCTAATCAATTTTGAAGAAGGGATAGAGGAAACAATTAAATGGTATAGAGAAAACATTAAAATATAGTTACTCTTCATAAAATGAATAGACAGGCTCATTTTTACAGTCATTTAATATTTTAAAATCATCAAGATTTTTTTTATTGAATTGTTTTTCAAATACGAATAATTTATTATTAAACTTAATTAAATTCCAGTCTCTCATTATAATTGGTGTTAACATCTTAACAGATTCACTTTCACCAACATTAAATTTTAACCATTTAGGACAGTCTAATATAATATATTTGAAATTACTCAAAGTAATATTTTCTTTGAATCTTGGATAAAGATCTTCTGGATAAAGGTCTGTATTTAATTTAGTCGTGTAAAAAGCCATTTGAGAATAATCAATACCCGTTCCATTTATCAGCCACATGACATTGGGATTGGATGCTACTAAATCGTTTGGTTTTACATGAGAATTAACAAAAGACAAAATTTCTCTTAAATCACTTACAGAATTTTGTGTAATTTTTGTTATATCGCTAAATGAAAAAAATAATATTGAGAGTATAATGAGTGCAGAAAAAAACATATCAGAAATTTTACTGATTGATTTTATCTTATGGTTCACGAAATAAATTATAGTGATTATCATAGATAGCGAAAAAATCAAAAGCGTTTTATTTAAGAATAATAGTTTTAGTAAAACTAATGTTGATAAAACTACCAAAGGTATAACCTTTCTAAAAATGAGCGCGTCATTAATTATAATTGCTGTGGCCAATACATATATGGGATAAAAAATTACAAGATAAACCCACCAAACATGTTTTGCGATAAATGAAATAAGAACTATTGACAGAAAACCCAGTAAAATGAATTTGTTATTTTTGTCGTCATATTTTATAATTGATTTTCTTACTGCGATGTACAATACAGAGATAAAACCCACGAATGTCAAAAAATAGAACTCAGAGAAACTAGGCTTTAGAAAATAATATGGGGGCTGAAAAGTAAAAATCAAAAAAATGTTGTCAGCCAATTTTCTTTGGACCTGATATAATGTATCGAACAAGAATTCATCCCAACCAAATAGTATTCCTAATAAAGGATATGTAAACGAGATAAGAAAAAATATTAAAAAGGATATTTTTAGTTTGCTTAACGTCTTTTCATAAAAACCAATAAATAAAACAAAAATGAAAGAGATCAGCCCTGTATATTTAGATAAGAAAGACAGTCCCATAGATATTCCTAAAATATAAAGCCATTTTCTATTTTTTTCGAATTGAATATATGAATAAATGGTTAATAAAAAGAAAAATTCCACTAAATTATCCATAAAAGCCATTCGATTAATATAAAATGTCGTAATAGACAGTAAAACAGATGCGATGATTCCTATATTTTTATTGTATAACTTCTTACCGATTAGGTATATTAAAAGAACAGATAATGTACCTAAAATAACACCAGTCATTCTTAATACAAAGTATGATTTTCCGAAAACAGTCAGTAAAATACCTAAAACTACATTAAATAATGGAGGAAAAAAGTTTGATCCCCATGTTTGGTCTCCCCAGATACCTTTCATTATATTTAATCCTGTATTTGCATATGTGCCCTCGTCCACATACCATCTTGGGTAATTTTCTAAGTTATATATCCTGATAAAAAACGAGAATAAAAGGATTAAAAGTAATACAGTATCTTCTAAACTCTTTTTCATATTAACCACGAGCAAGGAAACTCATTGCTTTAGCAATGAGAGGAATTGCGAATGTCATGCTTATTCTATCGTAAATTAAAAATAAAAAATAGGAGCAGAGCTCCATTACTTACGATTACTGTGAAGTATCGAGTTTTGCTTTCTTAAATCTTGAGGTGTCGTTATGAAATGATATAGCTTTAGCCACAGTTATGGAGAATATGAATTATTTATTCTTAGAAAATTATTTAATTTTCAAGCGATAAAATGAATTTATTTAAGATAATAATTTTAGTAATTTTAATAGAAATTTCTACTATGTTTATTTATGTTAGCCCCAATTTTCTAATTCTTAAATATATTAATCAAAATTTTAAAAATAATCAATATAACATATCTTGCCAGAATTTAACAAATATATATGATATTACAAAATCTTACTATTTTACTCCGCCTTTCATAAAAAGTGAATTTCCGGAAATTGAATTCGAATTAATACCAAACTTTTCTTCTCAGTTTAACATACCTCTTAATAATGGGTCTATTATAATAGTAAATTATTCTACCGATAAGTTTGGTAATAGAAAAATAGACTATTTAGATTCCATTAATTATAATAATTCAATAGTTGTTATAGGTGATTCCCATTCATTTGCGTGGGGTGTTTCTGATAATGAAACATTTTCAGCAATTCTACAAGATAAGTTAAATCAATACGGTTGTGGTAATTGCACTGTTATAAACTTGGGTATACCAGCTTATAATCTAAGGCAGAAAATATTTTCTTTATTTTACAAGGGTATAAAATTTCATCCTAAAATAATCATTGTTCAATATGATGCTGACGATATTTTTCCAGCTAATTTTACTATACAAAGTAACGAGTACATAAAAGCATTGGTTAATAAATCACAAAGCATCCAGGAGACTAGTTTAGAATCATTTAGTAAGATGAATATTTTAAGAGCCCAGTTTCTAAACTGTCAAAATTTTACTTATTTAAAATACAAAGAAATAATAGAACCTTTAAATATTCTATATAACATTCAGAAATCTTATAATATATCTAAAGTAATATTTCTAAACTACTATGACTATAGAAATTATGACATATTCAAAAATTTTTTCAAGGATAAAGATTGGTATTATTTTAACATAGATCAAATACTTGAAAATCCTAGTAATTATAGTATATCAGTTTACGAGCCCCACTTAAATTCTATTGCACATGAAAAGATAGGTACATTTCTATTTAAAACCATAATTTCAAATAATTAAACTATTTGATTGTTATTAGTTCAGAAGTGTACTAGTAAAAAATGTTTAATTGCACAGTCATTAATTTATCTTTAGATAAAATATGAAGATAGTAATTATACCGCAAAAATTTTGGTTGATCAATTAGCTAAAAAGGAATTAAAATCAAAAATAACCATAACACATGGAATAATACATACAATCCATTTAATAAATTATTTCTTATGTCTAGCGAAAACAATTTTAAGATTTTAATAGTTATACCCGGAATAGACGGGTCTGTTAACTTAAGCCACCTGTAAGACAATATTCTTATGTTGAATGTCAT
>CAYJVB010000041.1:0-5872 GCA_964373575.1 uncultured archaeon
TTGCTTCTCTTATGATAATGCTGTAAGAACTCATCCCTGTTCAGCATGAAGTAATGATACATCCTGTTCCATATTGTAGAGCCCCTTGATGTGCTGGTTGCATTGCTCCTGAACGGAATGAAAGCAGTCCCGCCAAAACTTTTTACGAGTGAAAGATTGTCCCTTGAGGAATAAGCTTTATCGGCTGAAACCTCATTAATTTTGAAGTTCTCTGCTGTTTTTTCCACGAGTTCGGTAAACTGCGGGTTGTCATTTTCATAGGCTTCTGTTATCTTGACGCCAGTAACAATATGCGTTTTCACACCATTAATCAGATGTGCCTTTACCCATACCCTCGAATTGACCTCTTTTCCGTATTTGAATGAATACCACCTGTCAAACCTGCATGTGCTGAAGCCTGAGCTGTCTACTGAAAAATCTGTTTCTACTGTCTTTAACGGCAATGATGATTTCTGTATAAGCTTAAGCAGAACAGGAGTAAGCTCCTGATTTCTCATGTAATTGCTTACAGTTGAATATGCACAGACATTATCGCAGTAACCCATCTCCTTTGATTTTCTCATGTCGGAAATAAATCTCCTTAAAGAGAATGTTGTGAATACTTTCAATACGGAAGAAAATATCATGTCGGACAATGGCAAATTAGGTCTTCCGAAAACATACTGGCTGTTCGGTATGTCTCTGCATAAATCAGAAAGCAGTTTCAGGAAGATTTCTTTCTCATGCGTCTGTGCTGTATTGTAAGCACTCCAATCTTGGCTGTATGTTTTCTTGACAGTCTTTGTTACAGTAACAATGCCATCTGCATCTATCTGTTTACTTATGGTCAGCTCCACACTCCAGATGTGTTTGCATTTCACTCCCAAGACGCCACGCTTCTCATAATCAGGACACTCGCATACAGGCTTGTATCTGTTGTTGTAGCTAACTATGTAAGCACCAGCTCCAGATTGGGAAGGCACAACATAACCGCCTTTCTCTCGTTTCATTATTCTTGAGGTTTGGGTTATCAATAAACCTCTTTGTTTTCTTATTTCATTAAGTTGCTCTACATCCATTTTTATCACCTCTTTACTTAGTAGTAATATACTACCTAATAATATATTAGATAGATAAGTATTTATACTTTTACTTTCATAATAATATACTATGAAATCGAATATCAGCAAATCTTATAAATACCAAGATGAAAATAATATTGTGAGCAAGGTAAAGATAACTGTCGACGGCTATAAATGTGAACGCTGTAAGCATGAATGGGTTCCGAGAATAAAAAGCTATCCTAATGTCTGTCCCAAATGCAAGAGTGCTTGGTGGGATAAGCCGAGAAAAGGGAAAACGGGGAGAGGATAATTTATGCACCCTAAACCCGAATTAATGTATATAGAAAGAAAACCAGAAATTGATATTTTGTCAAATACAATATCAGCTATGCTGACGAAAGTAAGAACATTAAAAACAAGCTTTGCACAAGTTGACAATAGACTTATTTTTGGCGATAATTTAACCGTATTAAAATCTCTTATAAACACGGAAGTTAAGGGGAATGTTAGACTAATTTATATTGACCCACCATTTTCGACAAACAACTATTTTAGAATTGGAAAATTCCGAACATCAACAATCAGTCCAAGCAAAGATGATGAAATTGCATATGATGATAAACTATCAGGCTCACAATATCTTGAATTTTTGAGAGAGCGATTAATATTCCTTAGAGAGCTATTGGCGGATAATGGCTCAATCTATGTTCATATAGATTGGAAAATGGGTCATTATGTAAAAGTCCTAATGGATGAAATATTCGGGGAGGAAAATTTCATTAATGATATTACAAGAATAAAATGCAACCCTAAGAACTTTTCACGAAATGGATTCGGTAATGTGAAAGACATGATATTATTTTATTCTAAGTCGAAAGATATTGTATGGAATGAATCAAAAGAAAACTACACAGAAAAAGAAGTAGAACGTCTGTTTAAAAAAATTGATAAAGACGGTAGAAAATATACGACAATTCCATTACATGCACCTGGAGAAACTAAGAATGGTGCTACAGGTCAGCTATGGAAAGGAATCAAGCCACCAAAAGGTCGGCACTGGAGAAGCTCACCAGAAGAGCTAACTAAATTAGATAAAATGGGATTAATAGAATGGTCAAAGACAGGGAATCCAAGAAGGAAAATATATGCAGTCGATTTTGTTGAAAAGAAGAAGAAACGCCAAGATATTTGGGAATTCAAAGACCCCACTTATCCCGTATATCCTACAGAGAAAAATTTAGAAATGCTAAAGACAATCGTCGAAGCATCATCCAATAAAGAAGATTTAGTTTTAGATTGTTTTGCTGGTTCGGGAACTACTTTAGTGGCATCTGAACTGTTGAAAAGGAAATGGATAGGCATAGATAATTCGGAAATTGCTATAAAAATTGCACAAAAAAGATTAGCAAAGATAAATGCGTCATATAATTTATTTCATGCTACTTAATACTTTCAATAAAATCTTTAAGCAAAAGTGCACTCATGATATTATCATCACTACTCTTAATTCTGTTATGCAGTCCTCCAAGTGTTTTTAACCAAATATAACCATCGAGTATAGCTATTCTCATAGCATTCCCACTCCTTTCGTGGATAAAACTCTCGGCATCATCAAATCCTCTATCTTGCTCACCACCAGGTGTTGTCAAAAATTTTGCTTCGCCAATAACATATTTATCATTTCTTTTTATGATAAAATCAATTCCCTTTCTCAAATTGCATCCTAATTTTTCTTTGGCAAATTTACCAAGAAATTTATCACCACCTTTTAAAATTAATATTTTGTCGTTAGTTCTTAAAATTTCATCTTCGTCAACTAACTTAAATCCCACCTTATACAACCATTTTTTGAAAGCATTTCCAAGTTGTCTATTAGTCTCCTTTGGTCTTGTCGCCTCTTGCATCATTCTCCCAAAACCTAATGAATACAATCTTTCACCGATTCGTTCTATTGTTTTGGGGTTTTCTTCAATAGCTTGTTGTTTCATTCTCAAAAACCCAATGTAAGAATCCTTAACTGGGAAAACTTCCGCATTACCAATGAGTAATTTTATTAATTTTTTAGTGTCTTTATTTTCAAATGTTTTTTTCACTTCTACAGCAATTTCTTCAGATAAAGGTCTTTCCAAGTTGATTTGCATCTCATATATTTCTGAAAGTTTATCTAAGTAACCACTACTGTTGGCTAACTCTATGCTTTTTTCAATCCAATCATTCATTTATCTCAATAAATAAATTAAACCACTATTTTTAAGTAGTTTCCTGCAAAAGTAAAATAGAATGACATTTGAAGGGATTCAACAAGTGAAAATAAGGTGCCCATTCTGTGGAAAAGAAGCGATTAGTGCTATTTACATACCACCAATGTCTACAGCACATACCTCGAGAGTATCCGCTGGAGCAAAGACCAAGTTCTTCAAGACCAAAGAAAAATATGAAATCAATTCTGATTGCTTTAACTGTGGAAAATCCCAAAAAGAGATTCAGAAAGCTTATAATGAAGGTATCGACAGCAGAGAAAAGCAGAAGAAAATAGAAAATAGGTTGAAGAAAGAAGGTCTGTTTGGGGAGATTAAGACTAAGGTGAGATAGTGTTATTCAAACTCAAACATCTATTCAGAAGATACCAGAAGCACTACATTAAAAGGATGAAAGAGTATGGTATTTATTGGGAGTGATTTTGTGGCAAAACATAAAACAGAGAAA
The DNA here is from genome assembly GCA_964373575.1 of uncultured archaeon. Classification (GTDB taxonomy): domain Archaea; phylum Aenigmatarchaeota; class Aenigmatarchaeia; order CG10238-14; family CG10238-14; genus CAYJVB01. Next base: position 3,750 of record CAYJVB010000041.1, read on the forward strand.
GCAATAAGAATAATGGTATTGAGGGAAAACCCTGAAGTCTGGGAAGAAAGAGGCAAATTCTCTTTTAGAATATTGCCACCAGATGGCATCAGAATCGATGAAGAAACACATGGAAAAGAGGGTTATTTCGCATATGGAAAGCAAAAGGAGTGGTTGCTTAAGATTCTGAATAAACTTGGCGAAGAAATCATTAGAAAGAGGAAATAGACTTTTTAAACAGAATCCCGACTTATTAAACACGGGCTACTTATTAAACAAAGCTAGTTCTCAGTGTTTGAAAACTGGTATTCAAATGATAAAAAATTATATGATGCAATTCTAAATTTTTGATTAAGAAATGGAGATGTCAATTATCGATAATTTGGATCAATTTCAATATCAAAACCTTGACTTCTTATAGTAACGTCATCTGTTCCCAAAGCAATTTTTAGCTGCAGTATTAAGTCATCGTTTATTAAATGTTGTGGTAGATATCCTCTTGTCTGAAATCTATATCCTAGATCAGTGCGTTCTATTTCATAGTTCATGAAATCATCTCCAGATACTTTCACATGAGCTCCGTATATTGTCTTGTCAGGTGTATTGTCATTAACTCCAATGTGTGCCGTTATAACAACTTCAGCCTTAGCAAACAGCAGTTCGAAATCATCTGGAATATATCTTACCCTCTCGTCAACTGGCGGTTCTTCTTGAACATCACGACCCCCATTACGTAACACTTGTCCTGTCATATTTCTCAAATCTTGATATTCAACTATTTAAACCTTAAATAAAGGTTCCCTGCTAAATAAAAATGACTGACTTTGTCTTTCAAAAATTCTTCTCGTATAATCTTTCGCTATGTGACACAATTTTACATTTTTATTTTCTCTAATTCATAATTTGATATAATGTGGAAAACTTTTTTCCCCGAAATCGATAAAGAAACATATCAGAGAATATTGAATATTATATCTAAAAGACAAAACAAGATTGGTTTATTTCTATTCTCAATTTTTTTCTTGATATTCCTGTACATGTGGATTTTCGCATTAGATCCTTTTAATTCTTTTGACCATAATCTTGCATTGGCAGGATACCAAGAACCAGATGCTGGAGTAGATAACATGCCGGCACCTTTGACAACAGGGGTTAAAGAAACGAGTGCTGATATTTCTCCGGCTAAAACAACACCTAGTCAAACGACTACAGCAACTACTGCCAAACCTATAATTACTCCTATCACAATAACATCATCCTCTACTTCTTCAATTCCTCAGTGCAATGATCCATCCTGTGCTGCGGCTGGAGCTCCTAGAGATTGAATCAAAGTCAACAATATTAAAGTGGTATTCTTTTCAGACCTAATTTATCGTATACAGTATCAGAGCTAATAATTTGATCTTCCTCTGAAAAGGCAGCATGAAATGCATCTAGCACATTAACTTTATCATGCTTGATAAAATGTGCTGCTTTAAATGCAACTGATTGTGGAAGATCAATTACTGCTGCTATTTGAAAAATAGAACCAACGATAATCTCAGGGTCAAGACCAGCTCTTACTGTAACAAAAAGACACTCTATTACTGAAGCTGAGGAAGTCCAAATTCTCCCTTTGAACTGGTTCAATTTTTGTAGGGCACTATTTTTTAGTCTATCTTCTGACTTAATTAATGCAAGAAAAAAATCTGTATCAGCATAAGGCAACATAGTCACCTAGATTTTCGTTTTGACAAATTTTGAATTCGAACCCAATTATTCCAAGCTTCTTCTTCGATCACCCTTTTTGTTTCTTCTCTCAATTTTTTTAATGATACATCTTTTGGTAACTTTAAACCCTCTCGTTGCAGTGCTTTAATAGGATCTTTGGGTATTGGAATAAGTATAATTTCACCTTTGGCTTTGATAGCATAGAATCTACGACCGTATTCTTTAGCTATCTTGGTACCCAATGTCACTCTTCCCCTTTCATCGAGCTTAACTGTCTCTAACATAGTCATATGTTATATATTTGTGGGACGAGTATATATATTTGTGGGATAATGGGTAAATTATATTTTAAGCCTATAAAAACTACACTAGTGGGATAAAATTTATTTAGCGAGTCACACATCAAATCTAAGTAATTTATTAGAAAATTTTAT
>CAYJVB010000042.1:0-5678 GCA_964373575.1 uncultured archaeon
TTGGAGCGAACCATGTCTAGGTCTTCTCGTTGCCGGCATAAAACCACTCTTACGATTTAGATATGAATATTTATAATATTAATGATTTGAACCATGTAATCGCGTCCATGCTGTCAACAAACAGAAGATAAAACAGAGGGTAACATGGACATAAGTTGTATAATAAAAACCAAAATATCCTCCACGTTGGTTTTCCTTTCGTTGACCATGTCTGACTGATTTTTAACAATTTTTTTCATGATCAAAAGGCTTAAATATAACTATTACTATTAAGTAGTAATAATGAAGAGATGACATCAAAATGACGACACAAGTTCCGAGTCCTGCTTTAACTAAGGCACTTCAAGATGGAGACATGAATAAAGATACTTATGAAAGAATGTTATATTTAGAACGAGAAATTGCCGAATCCCATGAAAGATTAGGGGGTATTGATCCCGATAAAATAAAAAGATTTGCTTCTTTATTGGGAGCAGATCAGTCAGTATCGTATTTAGGTATTGAGGGTTTATTATTACATGTTGGACCTTATTCAGAATTCGTATTAGATCAGTTTAGAGATTCAGACGAGTTATATTCACGATATGTAACAGGTTTTGAGAGATTCATATTTGAAAGGACTGTAAGCACACGAGATTTATTTGATGGCTCTGAACAATATCATAGATGGAAAGACGCAATAGAAACAGTTAAAATATGGCACTCAACTTTCGGAGATGTTTTACCACTAGGAAACTATTGTTTACCTTATTTACAGCAACTAATTGAACTTGCAAGTTTAGGAATGGGAGATCTAGAAAGAAGTATTGCATATGCTAAGAAAGTCAAGAATGCCTATTCTGAAGGAGAAACTGAAATAGATAAATTTGACAGAGGAACTTTCGATAGACCTAACTTCTTGTACGACTCATTTCCTTTAATCGCATATGTTAGAGAAAAGGTCGAAGAAATTAAGAGATTAGATGCTCAATTAGGAAGACGGGTAGTAATTTAAAAAATTAAAATCCTAAAATCAATTAGTTAATATGACAGAGTGCGTCTTTTGCGAGATAGGAAAAAAGAAAATTCCAGCCAGAATAGTACATGAAGAAGACGAGGTATTAGCTTTCCTTGATATTACACCAAGATCCAAAGGCATGTGTTTAGTTATACCAAAACAACATATTTCAACTTTTGATGAAAATAGTGATTTAGCAGCTAATGTTTTTGATTCAGCTATGACTGTTGGGAAAAAATTGATGACCGCTTTAAACCCTTTAGCAGTATTCTTTTCAGTTATGACAGCGCAAGTTCCTCACTTTCATGTCAGGGTTTATCCGGTTTATGAAGATCAAATTCCTTTAATTGAAAACAAGCCTATAGAAATTTCAGAAAAAGAATTGAATGAACTCGCAAAGAAAATTAATTCTGTTCGACAAGAGACAGAACATGAGAAAAAAGTAGAACCACAAATAGTTGAACGTAGGAGAAGCGAGAATGATAAGTATTGGTTGAAACGACATCAGGAGGTGGGATGATGGAACTCAAAACTGAAATTGTAAAAATAGAGGCCCCAAAAGATTGCAACGTTATTCTAGGACAAAGTCACTTCATCAAAACAGTAGAAGATATTCATGAAGCTCTGATTAGTACTGTCCCTAACATTAAATTTGGCCTAGGATTTTGCGAATCTAGTGGTCCTTGCCTGGTTAGACATACAGGCAATGATGAAGAATTGAGAAAACTGGCTGCAGATAAAGCATTTGAATTGGCATGCGGCCACTGTTTTGTGCTTTTCATAAAAAATGCATATCCAATCAACTTATTGCAACGAATAAGAGATGTTCATGAAGTTGTCAACATATATGCGGCAAGTGCTAATCCTTTAGAAGTCATTGTAGCTGAAACACAGCAAGGCAGAGGTATATTGGGAGTAGTAGATGGATTGAAATCTACAGGGATAGAAGGGGAAAAAGAAATCAAAGAAAGACATGATTTGTTGAGAAAGTTTGGTTATAAACTCTAGTTTGGGTGATAGAGTAATTGAAATAAAAGATAAAGTATACGTTACTATGACAAAACAATTACAAGCTGAGGCTATTTTAGCTGAAAAGTGGGGAATAAAGCCTGAACTTATTACTGGAATACGTACAAAAGTATCAGATAGCGTAGAGAAAGCATTTAATATTATAAGAAGACCTTGGTTAGGACCACAGGGGTGAAATTTATGCCGAAAATAAGTTATCTTGAATTACAAATCCATTCAAAAAATAAATTAGAGCCAACAAGTGCAAAAAAATTATTACAGTTTATTTCGAATTATGAAAATGGACTTATGAAGCCTGAAAAATATGATTACAAAGAACCTGCAAAATTAGAATTTAATCCTAATGATTTATCGACTTTAATTAAATGGATGTCTAATGAAAGCTGTTGGATATTTTTAAAAAGTATTAAAAAAGTCCGTTATCACGGATACATTAAAGACTATAGAGGAAGTAATAACTTAATTGATGGAAATCTAACACCGAGGAGTGTATTAACAGAAGTTATTTTCTGGATTGATTCAAATATCATAAAAAAGAAATCAGTAGATTTCATTAAAAACTTTTTTAAAGAATTATTTCTTATTCTTGATAGTGAATTTGGATTTCTTACATTAAAACAAGATTATGATAATAAAAACCATTTAGTAGAAAAACTAGATGATAATGGTACACGAGAAACTTATCTTGGACAAAAATTAGAGATAGAAGGTATAGCTGGCTTATATTGGATAAACATATTCGGTAAAAATTATGTAGATTGGTTTGGTAAAGGAAAATTTGACAAAATAAGATGTTGGAAAAAAGAAGAATTAAATAATGGTTCTATACTTCTCCAATTCTGTGAAAGACCAGAGGAATGTTTAAGCGATACCGTATTAGAACAACAAAAAAATGTTAAAAAAACACTTGGAGAAGATACATTTTTTGATTTAAAACAGCCAAATAGGAAGGTAAAAATACCTAAATTTTTAAGAGGTTCTATCTAGTGCAACAATTATTACAAACCCCGATTGAAAAATTTGGCAAAATAGTAGGTGAAAACATAGAAAAATTACTCAAACTCACGTTTAATATTCATGACATGCAAATAATTTTTCACTATCTGAAAATCAGAAAGAAAATTAATGGTAAAACATTTCATATAGATTATCAAACTGTTAAATTAGTTAAAAATAACAGAGAATTTCAAAGGGAACAATTAATAACCAGAGTAATAAACCCTGATGGAACTAACAAAACAATTGTATTCGATCACAGAACTATTACTGTCTATGATGAAAACGGTCATAGAAAAGCGTATATTTTAGATGGATATGATAGAATTACTAAAGTTGTAGAGTACAACAATGATCCAGTTCTAGGATTGAACTTTGAAGTTGACCAGTACAACACAACTTATTCATATGATACAGTTGATAATTTAGTAAATATAACAGATGCTCTTGGCAACATTTACACATTTTCTTATGACTCGTTGGGAAGAAGAATTGCATTATCAGATCCTGATTTAGGAAATTGGACATACACCTATGATCTTGTTGGAAATTTGATAACACAAAAGCAAGTTGGTGGAGGCAACTTAGTCAGTGGAGATGGCTTCTATCGTGAGTATGATGGATTAAATCAACTAATAAGAATTAGAAATGGCTCTGCTGCTAATTCTGGACAGATTGAAAACTACACATATGATCCATTCGGACAGAGGATAAAGATAATGAGGAATGACTCGGCTAAGACAATAATCTATACTCCGTTCAAGGAATTGATGCAGATAAGAAATACTTCTGGCATTTTCAACTTCACCTATGTTTATCAAGACGATGTTCTAGTAGCTAGAGTTGATCCTAAAAATAACAAGACATTTTATCATCCAGATCATTTAGGAAGTACTGTTTTGATAACAAATGCAAGTGGAAGGATTGTTGAGAATACTTTCTATTCGCCTTTTGGTGAAGTGTTAGGTGGTGGGAAAAGTGATGTTAAATTGTATACGGGACAGTTCAAAGATTTGTCTTGCGAGTATTACTATGGAGCGAGGTATTATAATCCCTGTATTGGACAATTTATACAACCTGATACTTTAATACAACAAGTTTACAATCCACAATCATTGAATCATTATTCATATGGTCTTAACAATCCATATCGATACAAAGATGACACAGGACAAATACCGATAGATACAGTTTTTGATATCGCTTTCATAGGTTATGATTTGTACACATTGGCTACGCAAGGTGTGGGAGAAAATAATGAAAACTTAGTAGCATTCGGACTAGATGTAGGTGGTGCAGCTATACCTTATGCTACTGGACTCGGCAAGGCGTACAAGGCTGGAAAATTAGCAGATAGAGCAGTAGATACTACAAAAGCTATCGATAAGGCAACTAATGTAGCAAAAACTACAAAAAACATTCCAAATCCTTTTGGTAGTAAAGGTGGTTTAGCCCATCAAGCAGAAGTTAATAAAATTGCTAAAAATATAGAATCGCGTGGTCTTGAACCTGTAAAAGAATTTACTATAAAAGATCCTATAACTGGAAAAACTAGACGTGCTGATGTAGTTGGTCGTGATCCATTAACCAAAGAAGTAAAAGAAATTCATCAAGTAGGTAAAGAAACAAAATTAGGAAACCCCATATCAAGAGAAAGAAAAGCAATAATTGATGTAGAGAATGCTATTAAGAATTTAGATAATTTTCTCAAAGATGTTGAAGTGCAATTTCATAAATATATACCAAAATCAGGAGGTAGCTGAATATGGGGAGACAAATTAATTTTTATATGTTACCTGAAGATGAAACTGAATTTATAAAATTTGTTAAATCTATAGGAAATATAGAGATTCATGCATATCGATCTAGAGAAATACCATTTAGATCATTAAAACAGTTACCTAAACCGTTTTCTGTAGATTTTTGGGGAACAGTTTATTTATATAATAAAGCTATTGGAATTGTTGAGTATCATTACGTGGAAAAACAAAAACACTATTACATTAGTAACGACAAATCAACAGTTATAGAATTCTCAAGATCGGGATTAAACGATAAAAACCAATTATTAGAAGGTAGAATTTGGATAGCAACAAATTATGTTGTTAAAGATTCTTCGGAAGAATTAGTTTGGAAGCAAAAACCAAAAGAATTTATTGAATGGTATGAAAAAATTACAAGATGGTTAAGAAAGAATTATCTAAAATACGGTTCGATTTACATCAGTAAAAGAGTTCTAGAGTGGTTAAAACAAGGTGGGAAACTTTCCGTTTCTGGTCATATAGTTGATTACAACACAGTTAAAGGGTGGAGAAATAAATGAAATTAGAATTATTACAACAATCAGCTAATAGATCTCAGATAGACGAAGATAAAATTATAGATATAGTAATAAACTCCTTTCCAAACAGTCAAGACATTACTTTCGTCATAAAATCAGTCAAATTTCCCAAAAAGCAACAACCTAAAACAACCCAAGATATCACTATTACTTATTCTTTTGATACAGCACTTGAGACAATTAACGTCATTTCAGCGGAAAACTCAATGAATATCCATAACACCACATTCTCATCTCACACAGAAGAATACACTTACGACCCATTCGGACAGAGGATAAAGATAATGAGGAATGACTCGGCTAAGACAATAATCT
>CAYJVB010000043.1:0-5604 GCA_964373575.1 uncultured archaeon
GTCCGATATTATACTTTCTGTTCAACTAAATTGGGTAATTAAGCAACGATACCGTGTTGGGACTCTGTCCCATTTTTATTTTTGTTTTTCAATAGAATTAGCATGATGCTCGCAATTCCTCTCCTAATTAAAGTTAGGAGTTTCCTTACTCGTGGTTGATATGAAAACTCCAGATTACGTTAGTGGCGACAGAGAAGAATTTTTGAAGCGAATGTTGAAATCAGAACCTTATACAATAACTTTTTTAGGATACGAAATTGTTATTTTTCCACAAGTCTTTCTTCCAAGCACAGCCTCTGAAGCAATAGCAAAATTTATGCAGGTTAGAAAAGGGACTAGAATAATAGACATTGGGACTGGCGCTGGTATTTTAGCTTTGATCGCTGGATTAAAAGGTGGAGTAGGTTATGCTATCGATATAAACCCAAATGCTGTAAAGAATGCTAGGTTAAATCTGGAGAAATATAGTATTGTCGGCATACAAACTATTGAAAGTGACTTGTTTTCAAATATTCCTTCGGAAACTTTCGATTTGATAACTTTTAACAGACCGTTTTGGGATAGTTATGATGATAAAATAATGGAACATGTGGTTGAACTAGGATTTTCTGATCCTACAGGAAAAGTTCTACATAATTTCTTGGATCAGTCTAGAAGCTATCTTAACAAAAATGGTATAATATTAATTAGCGCAGCTGAATGGGAAGATTTATCGCAAGTAGAAATGATGTTTCGACAATTTGGCTACACATACAAAATACTTGGAAAGTTAGCAAGTAGAAGAGATGAACGTCGGGTTTATAGAGTATACAAACTAGTAAGATAGTAAAGACGTTTAAGTACAAATTCCCCATCCACATTCAGGACAGGAAAATCCATGTTTAAGGATAATTAATTTCTTACGTCTACTATCTTCTGTAGATTCTACTTCTGTGATCGATTAGTGCAACTTCTATTCTTTTTGCGGCATCATTTATATTTGCAATTACTCTATAGCCACCTACTCTTAGCTTGTAATCTTTTCTCCCAACTAATCGTTCAAAATATCTATGTGGATTTTCTTTTGTTGAGATAACTTTATTGTATATTCTTTCTCTTAGGTCCCTTGGAAGTTTGTTAAGAAAATCAATTGTTAAAGGGTCGAAGATAACTTCGTACATTATAGGCCTAGCCTCTTTTTTGCCTCTGCTTCAGTGAGAAAATTACCTTTTCTGATTCTTTCTCTTGCTTTTTCTATCGCTTCTATTGTTTCTTTACTTAGCCCTGGTTTTTTGTCCATGTTTTTTGCTATAAACAGTATCTTTTGTATGACTTCTTCATAGCTTTCATTTTTATATTCTTTAAATTTGTCGAGTTCTGCCTTCGTGTTTTGCTTTATCTTTATGGTTGTAGCTTCCATTATGGTCACTGTATACTTAAGTATACCTTAGTATATTTAAACTTTTCTATTTCAAGTAGGTCTTCGATCATTTCATGTTTTTAAACAATCTAAGTGCAAATTCCCCATCCGCATTCAGGGCAGGAAACGCATCCTTCACCATGACTTAAGCTAGTGTTGCACTCAGGACAATTTGTCAACAGTTTGTAAGAAATTTCACCTGGTTTTGCAGGAATAGCCGGTTGAATTGGCGCTAGTGGAGCTGCTTCCTCTTTCCTTTCAGTTTTCTTCTCCCCGGGTGCAACCAAAACCTGTCCTTGTATTGATGTGTCTCTAAATACTGTAACATCCTTGCAACCAAGCTTGTAAGCTAAAAGATAACTTTTCTTCATATGTTCAACCGTAGCATTAGCAGGGAAGTTGTTTGTCTTACTTATAGAAGAATCAACCCATTTCTGGAATGCAGCTAAAGATCTAATGTGATCTTCCGGTAAGATATCCATTGCTGTGACAAATGTTCTTTTCAATTTCTGCGGGATGTAAGCTACATTTTGAATGCTGCCCTTATTTACTGCAATGTCTCTCATCAAATCATCGTCATACAATCCCATCTCCTGCATAACTCTTTCAAAAACAGGCTCGACATAGAAGAAACTTCCTATAGGCACATGTTTTTCGAAAACCAAAGTGTAAGTCGGTTCAATACCACTAGAACAGCCGGCGATCATTGATATGCTGCCTGTTGGAGCAATAACAGTTGTGTAACCGTTTCTAATTCCATAAATTTTAATCGCTTGAGAAATTTTGTTCCAATCGAAGTGCCAACTATTTTTGTCATCAAAACCAGCGAATGGTAATCTGCCTTTTGGATAGAAACTTTTATTGTAGTAAAGCATTGGGCCTCTTTCTTTTGCTAGTTCAATCGATTCGATCTTTGACCAGAAATTAACAAACTCCATCAACTCTTCCATGAATTTTCTTCCCTCATCACTATTGTAAGATAATCCTAATTCGAACAGCATATCAGCGATACCCATGACACCTAGACCGATTTTTCTCGTAGCTAATGTCATGTCCTCAATCTCTTTCAGAGGGTATTTGTTAACATCGATAACATTGTCCAAAAATCTTGTGCAGGTTTGAATTGTTTTTGCTAATGCATCCCAATCGACAACGGTTTTTCCATTGACTTTCTTTGCGAAAGACCAGACGTTTATGCTACCAAGATTGCATGATTCATATGGGTAGAGTAATACTTCACCACAATTGTGAACCACAATGCCATTTGCAATAAAAGAATGTGTTGTTGGTTCTGTTATGTCCCAAACTTCTCTTTTTCCAACATATTCTATCGATTGAACTTCATCTGTAAAATATTCATGATAAAACTCAAACCGCGTTAATGCTTCCACTTTTTGCTTATTTTTTTCTTGAAGAAAACCGACAATTCTAATGAACTTAGATAAGTTCTCTTTGCTAATGTTGAGTTCGTAATTTTTCCCTGAAGTTTTATATGTTTTACTTTCTCCTGATTTTGCTTTATAGAAAAATATTTTAGGTTTTGTTGAACGGTTATATATGTTCGATCTAATTCCAAGGTTTAGCAGAAGCATCTGTATATCTTTTAGTAGTTTGATAGAGCTTGAATTTAGTCTGATATAATTTCTACTTTCGCTTCCCATTGCAACAGTTCCATCAGAACTAAACAATCCATTCAAAAATGCTATGACAATATCCCGTGGTGCTGTAAACAATGTTTTCGGCACTTCTCGTTCGCTCGGATTATAGCCCAATTTCAAGAAGAAATCAACTATATATTTGCTGTTAGATCTAATTTGCACACAATTATTCTCATAATATCTTGGTTTTATTTTTCTATTGCAATACTTTTCGAATATAGGTTGAATTATTTTCTGTGCTTCTATATCTTCAGGCGCAAAAACTAATCCGATTGTATTGTATTTTTCACTAATAAATCCGTCGCCTACCAACCATCCTAATAATAAACCAAGTTCTGTTGTCCATTGAGTTGGCAGATTAAATGTCCATTTTCTACCATTCTTACCTCTATAAACATTTTCGACTGGAGAATGTAAATTGTAGTTGTCATTGAATTTACCAAATCCTGATTGGAGAAATATTCGATCTTGTTTTGTTAAGTTGATTAATTCTTTCCAACCAGTAGAAGTCATTATTTTGTGTTCAGCCGTAGCAACTAATTCATAACCGGATTTCGTTGTTAATTTGTATGCATCCTTGATACCTGTTTTAATCCTTTGAAGAGGTTTCACTAGTTGAGTTCCCAATTGCATTAAGTTTCCAGAATTAGTTCTTCTGTCAACTATGATATTTTCCGAAATCAGTGAATCTATTCTTTCCAAACCTTTTCCTGTGCTTATCAAAGTATCTGCAGCCACGCATGGGTTCGTAGTAACAATTGGACCTAAATGTTCAAAAAACGGATTGTATTTATTGACGTGATCGTAGAAAATAACTCCAGGTTCAGCAGATTCCCAAGCTTGATAGACGATCATATCAAACAACACTCGAGGATTAACGTATTTCACAATTTTTCCTGTCCTTGGGTTTGTCAGTGGATAAGGCGTGTTCTTTTCATAATGCTCCCAGAAATCGGGCATTATCAAGACAGAAATGTTGAAATTTCTCAGACCTTTGTTACCGGCTTTTGATTTGATGAATTTTTCAACGTCCGGATGGTTGCTGTTTATAATACCCATGTTGGCACCCCTTCTCACCCCACCCTGTTTTATTACGTTTGTCATATTGTCAAACAGGGACATAAAACTAAGCGGACCAGATGATTTTCCTGAAGTTGTGCTGATGTAATCTCCTTCAGGTCTTAACTTTGAGAAGTTATAACCTAAGCCACCACCAGCTTGAAATATTTTTGCTGCATTGGATAATGTCCCCATGATGCTGTCCAAAGAATCTTCAATATCAAGAACGAAACATGCACTACCTAGTCCTAATGGACCACCAAAGTTAACAATCGCTGGGGTGTTTGGTATGAATTTCTTTGAGACCATTACATCAAAGAACTGTTCCATCTCTTTTTCATGATTGTCTAATTTTCCTGACTTCAGCATATCGAAGAACTGTATCCAACTAACTTTCATTTGTTTTTGGTTGTTGAATCTATCATACAATCTTTTAACAGCTCCGATGTGGTATCGATTGAATTTGTATTTGCCGATGCCGATTTTCCCTTCGAATTTCACAGGATCGAAATTTTCTTCAGGATGAATTTTTTGTTTGGATTTTTTGTCAAAAACTTTAGTATCATAAAATAGATTGGGTATTGTTACATTCAGTGCGATTCTTGTGAAAAGTTGCTTAGGTGTCTCAATTAATTTTCCCGCCTCATCTTTTCTGAGGTATCTTGCTTTCAGAACTCGCAAGGCATTGACATCGAAATTTTTGTCAACCTCGTCGGTAAATTCCTTTTCTAAAACCATAGTCTTTTCTTTTCTTAAATCAGCTCTTCTTTGTCTGTATAAAATGTAGGCTTTAGCAACTTTAGCATGACCGGATTCAATGAGAACTTTTTCAACAATATCTTGAAGCTGTTCAACAGTAGGAATATCGTGAGGTTTTAGTTGACTAGATAGAATGTTAATAACTTGCCCGGATAGTGTTCCAGCAATTTTTCTGTCGTTTCCACCAGTTGCAGAAATAGCCTTCCATACTGCTTCAGTTATTTTTTTAGGATCAAATTTGGCAATGCTGCCGTCCCTCTTCTTAATTCTAGTTAATTTCGTTACTGACATATCCAACACCGAAAAAAACATCTAGAAAAGATGTATTCTAATATTTTGAATTTCCCATATAAATTGTTTTATTCGATATAGATGTAATATTGCTGAAGAGTAGTGAAGTTCAATCGAAAATTATTGAATTGGTGGTTCTCTTCCTTCGTAAACATATTTCCCACCAGAACCACTACCATTTAAATATATTTCTCCAAAACGAATATTGTTCGGTCCGCATAAATAAGCATGTCCAATATTTTCTGGCCTTATTCTTCCGATTCTTTGTAATGTATATCCTCCACCGAGTTTTCTTAGACATGGGGGTACTGCTTCTTTTCCTACAGCATCCACCCAACACTCAAAAGATATTAAATATATCGCCATAAGTCCATTTATTGGTAGGCTCTGTAGAAATCCTATATGAAAATCAAAATCCAAACATCTGTTAACTTGACA
>CAYJVB010000044.1:0-5213 GCA_964373575.1 uncultured archaeon
ATTTCCTTATAAACACCAATTAAAGACTTACCAGAACCCGCGTACCGGACACTGTCGCAGATACGGGTGAGAGAGCATAAATGTCGCTTGAAGGTGATAAAGTTTAATAATTATTCTTTATGATGCCATTAGCAGTAGATATTACAATGTTCACTTGTTGTTGATCTAGTATAGTAGGATAAAATTCATCTTTTACACAACCCGAATGTGTCATTAAGTTGAATTGACCTGAATAAAACGAGTAATCAAGATTTCCCAATATGTGACCAAATTCGTGTGCTAGATTCCATGAAACATTTTTTACATCTGGTGTCATCATGATCAAAAGTATACTTCTATTTTCATTAGGGAATCCTCTCCATCCAATACCTTCAAGTGAACTGTCTATATACAAAAAGAAAAATTTTTGCTTGAATTTAGGTGCTAAGATAATATCGATTGAACCATCATATAACTTATCTTTTACTATTTTAGTCGAGATATTTCTAACATTCTCGGCAGTGAGTTTTATAGGAATTTCATTTTCACCAAGCGAAAATTCTGTGATATTCTCTATATCAATAAATATTCCATACTCATTCCAAATATCGTTTACTTCTATGGATGTTTTCGCCAAGTCGTTATGTGTAAAATTTAGAGGGTAGTTTTTATTTGAAACCAGATAAATATCAGTAGATAAATGAACTGTATCGTTGGCTATTCCTTTAGAATTATAATCTTTAATATAACATTTACCGCTTAACGAACTGAATTGATATTTTATGTGATCAATTACACAAGTTTTTAATCCGAAGATTTTATGACAGTCACTATCATTAATTGGGAGTAAGATGAGAAAAAGTATAGGCACTAAAAAAACTAACCCTATAAAATATCCCTTAAGGAAATCTTTATTCATTTTACGGAACATGATTTTCATTGTGAATTAATGAATATATTGCTAAAATTCCCAAAGAATTCAATTGCTTTGTTTTCTATTCCCTACAATCCACCAGCCCGATCGTATAGTGACTGATACTTGTTGTACAAATCTGTAATAAAATCGATAGCCTGTCTAGCAAGCACCGAACTAGTTTCGACTAAAACGGTTCTAACTGTCCAATGCGCTTCACTTAGAACTACACTAACACATGATCCACATTTGAGTGCCAAAGTATTAAGCCCTACGCCACGATAAACTATACCAATAAATTGAAAAGAGGCACTATAGAAAACAGCCCAACTAATCACAGCAAATTCAAAACCAAATTTCCCAGCGTCTTTATAGAATTCTTGTAAATTTTCTTGAGTTCTATCTAATTTGAATTTCTTTGCGGAAGACACAACTTCATTATAATTGTTTATTAAAGGACCATACTCATTAATTAATTTGGATGCTTTATCCCAGTTTTCTTGAGTTACTTCTATTTGAGGTATTTTGAATAGATTATTTTGTTCATTTAGAATCTTTATTAATGCGTTCATTTTGTCTGCAAAATCCTTGAAATGTTCGAAATTTTCTATAGCGTTCAAGTTTATTTCAGATAGTTCTGCTACCTTTAAAGGTAAGGTTTCGTTAGTAAATTGTTCTATATTTTGAGAATTGATAACTATGGCATTGCCTGTACCATCATTGTTAGTACATCCTGATAAGACAATGGGTACAATAATTAAAAGTGCTAATACTTTCTGAAGGTTCATTTCTGTCACTAAAATAATAGTTCCTAACTTATATGAAGCAAACCTATTTCTTCATCGTTTCTTTCAAAGCATCTTCTATTAGTTCTGAAAGAGTAGTTTTGTGATCAATAGCATAATGTTTTGCTTTAGCTAGAACTTCAGGATCAATCTTAATACTAGTCGATATACGATTACCCATGGTATACTATTCTTTTGGTAACATATAAATCTATACCTTTAGCGTTATAGTAGTAAAGCTTAAATACTTGTAGTGCTATGTATTACTATAACACTATAACTGTGATGATATGAATATACGACAAGTAAGGGCATATTCGATTCTCGCTAAAGGAGATCAACCTATAATGGTTAATGAGGAGACTTTTCTAGTTCCGTCTCAGTCTAGCGACAACAAGTACAAAGTAACCAAGTTAGATGGTTGGTCTTGTGAATGTAAGGATTTCATAAAGAGGAAACAACTATGCAAACACATATACACCATCCAATTCTGGTTGAAACTACGAAATGGCGTTAGTCAAAATGAATTATTGCAACTTGATAACCAAGAAAATAGTAGTAAATGTACTTATTGCAAATCATCTAAGATAGTAAGAAATGGTAATAGAAGTACTAAGATTGGATTAAGGCAGAGATACCTCTGTAATGACTGTAGAAAAAGATTTGTTAGCGATCCTATAAAACACGTTAAAGGTAATGGTAAGATAGTAACTCTGACTATGGATTTGTTCTTTAAAGGATTGTCACTTAGAGACATATCCGATACAATATACCAGTTCTACGGACTTAGATTGCATCATGAGACAATAAGAAGATGGATAATGAGATTCACCGAGAAAGCTAATGACTATGTAAATAAATTACAACCAAAGTTATCTAATAAGTGGCACACAGATGAACAGATGGTTAAAGTTAAAGGAAAGTGGTTATGGAATTGGAATGTGTTGGATTCTGATACTAGATTCTTGATTGCTAATAATCTAACAAAAGGTAGAGAGATTAAAGACGCAAGAAAGGTTTTTCAGAAAACCAAGGAAATTGCTGAAACGAACCCGAATGAGATAGTAACTGACGGGTTATTCTCTTATGAAAAAGCTATTAAAAAGGAATTCATACCTTTTAGAACTGGGCTGAAACACACAAGATTGACGAGCATTAGAGACAAGGTAAATAACAACAGGATAGAACGATTTCATAATACTTTTAGAGAATTTGATAAAATTAGAAGAGGTTTTAAATCACAAAATACTGCACAAGGTATATCCGATGGTTTTAGGACATATTACAATTTTATTCGTCCGCATACTGGAATATCCAATTTGACACCATCACAAATGGCTGGAATTGACTTGGGATTAACTGGAAATAGATGGTTAAATCTAATCAAGTTATCTAATGAAGATGCTGGTAAAATAGAAAAGAAGCCTTTTGAATTGAGGATAAAATCTCACAAACCATTATATCAATTAAGAGTTTTTAATGAAAACGGTGATGAGTTGAATGCTAAAGAAGAAGGATTTAAAGAGAAGTTTTATAATATGGATATAGCCAATAAATTTATAGAATTCTATAAAGATTTACATCCGAAATATGAATTTAAGATAGAGGATATCCATGATGAAACCTAAATTTAAAAATGGCACATCTACGAGCTCATTTGGTGTTAGAGGTAGATTCAATCATGACTCATCGAAATTTTATTCAAAAAGGATGTATTCTGAACTAGGCTCACATAAAATTGAGCATATATTTGAAAATAATTTACCAAAGAATGTTATTAACAAATTATTCTGTAAATCTAGTGAAAGTATGGAAGAACTTCCAGACAACAGTATACATTTAATGGTAACATCACCTCCTTACAATGTAGGAAAAGATTATGATAAAGACCTTTCATTAGAAGAGTATAGAAGATTGCTTAGAAATGTTTTCAAAGAAGTTTATCGTACTCTAGTTGTTGGCGGGAGAGCATGCATTAACATAGCGAATTTAGGCAGAAAGCCGTATATACCATTACACAGCTTCATAATAGAAGACATGTTAAAGATCGGTTTCTTTATGCGTGGTGAGATTATATGGAATAAAGCTTCAAGTGCAAGTCCTTCTACTGCTTGGGGAAGTTGGATGTCTGCAGTAAATCCAACACTTAGAGATATACATGAATATATTCTAGTTTTTTCTAAAGGGAATAACGGACGGGATAATTCCAATAATAAACAAATGAGTATAACAAAAGAAGAATTTATGGAATTTACAAAAAGCATGTGGACATTCCCAGCACAACAAGCAAGATTAGTTGGTCATCCAGCACCATTTCCAGTAGAGCTTCCATTGAGATTAATAAAACTTTATACATTTGTCGGAGATGTAGTATTAGATCCGTTTATAGGAAGTGGTACAACAGCAATAGCATCTGTAATGACTGGTAGACATTTTGTTGGATATGATATAGAAAAGAATTACATAAAGTTAGCAGAAAAAAGAATCGAGGAATATAAGACATTACAGAAGAGTAAGCTAACAACTTTCACAAAATAGTTATTCATTCCACATATCAAGCCATCTTTTATATGTTTTATATTTAGTAGTTTCTTTCTTCCAATCGATATCAATATGATATGTTTCTTTGTCATTTAACATTTCAGAAATAGCATTTTTACTTATCTCAACTCCTCTCGGATTAGTTCCGACTTTTGGAAGTTTAAGATAATTATCTCTTCCCAACTTTCTAAGTATTTTAATTTGGACTGATTTTGGTATTAAAAATAATCCACTTTTAATCTTCTTACCATTAGTCCAATCTATTACTGCTAGAAGTATGTCACATGATGGTTGATATGATTTGAAAAA
Source organism: uncultured archaeon (assembly GCA_964373575.1). Taxonomy (GTDB): domain Archaea; phylum Aenigmatarchaeota; class Aenigmatarchaeia; order CG10238-14; family CG10238-14; genus CAYJVB01. The sequence goes on from CAYJVB010000044.1 coordinate 4,528, forward strand.
TTGTAATGCTTTTTGTGCATCTACCGTCCAAACAACTTTTACACCACTGTTTCCTGTAATTGTTTTTATTGATATTGGTTCTCCCGATACCTTCACATCTTCTTCATATTTAGTAATTGGTATATCAGTTTCAACATTATTTTCACCGAACACGCTAACTAATAAACCAACTAATATCTGCTCTCTTAGAGACCCTACTTCCATACCTATTTTTCCAGCTCTTGAAGATTCCAATTCAGCTATATCGAACAATTTTGGTAATTTTGTCTTTATTTTATTGATAATATTCGTGTCCTTGAATAAGATTGCTAATGGTGTTTCCATCAATTAACCTCTTGGATCTAATTTTATGTAACTCCTCTCGACCTTCATAGGAGAACCTCTGTTTCTTTTATTCAATAAATTTTCTATTTTATTCGACTTAGATTTACATTTTGGACAATCATTAGAAATTAAATACGTAGTTCTAGTGGGGTAACTACCGACTCTCATTACTTTGGCTTGTAATTCGTTATCACAAATCGGGCAAGTAATAATTTCATCTTCTAACATTATTTTAATAAGGAAAATCAGACTTTTAAACCATCACCCGAATGCGACACCCAAGAAAATCACCCGTTCTTGTTGACAATGCCGCGTACCGTAATATTTAAATAGTTAGTAACACAAGAACACTAACTATGGAA
>CAYJVB010000045.1:0-4915 GCA_964373575.1 uncultured archaeon
CGGTCTTCGCTAAGTCAACAGAAGAACAAAAATTGAAACCATCATAGGCAATCAGCTTTAGCAATTAGGTCTCTTGGATAATTAGTAACAGTAGGCTAAACATCTCGGGCGAACCCTTGATGCGTACACCTCTGTCCTATCAACCCTATCTTCTATAGGAACCCTCGTCACACTACCTACTGTCGCCAGTCAGCAGTATGATTTGTCGTCTCTTTTTGAGGGCAGTTTCCCGCTTAGATGCTTTCAGCGGTTATCTGCAGCGGCGTGGCTACTCGGCAATGCATGTACAACCGATCAACTAGAGGCCACGAACGGGCGTTCCTTTCGTACTCACCCATCCTTCCTCGCAGACGACCACACCTCCAATAGATAATGACCGAACTGTCTCACGACGTTCTGAACCCAGCTAGCGTCCCCTTTTAACTAGTGGACACCTATACCCTTGGCTGCTACTGCACAGCCAGGAGAGGGGGAGCCGACAGCGGAGAAGCAATGCGCTTCGTCGATTTGGACTCTCGGAAGCCACGACTCCATTATCCCCGAGGTAGCTTTTCTGATACCACCGAGCCCCATTAAAGGGCCTCGATGTATCGTTAACCCACGCTTTCGCGGCTGGATCCTTTGTTGTCCGGGATCCAGTCAAGCCAGCTTTTGCGTTTACACTCGATTCCCGATGTTCAGTTAGCATAGCTAAAGCTATATCAAAGTTCTGACCGGGATGAGCTGACCTATGCCCGGTTTACTGCTAGAACATCATTCAATTCATTGAGATTTGTAATAATTCTAACTGGTAAATCATCAAAATACTTGACCATGTTAGGATAAGTGTACACAATAATCTTGTAATTTGATTCTACTAACATTTTGAATTTGGATCTCAGTTTTTCTATTCTAGATTTCCACTCTAATCCGACTACTTCAATAATCAAATTATTTCCAAGAAAAAAATCTGGATAGAAGCCATTTATTTTCTTTTCATACTCAAATGGAATTTTCTTGCTTGTAAGAAATTCTACAATTTCTAATTCTGGTTTACTTCTTAATTTTAGCCCCTGATATTCTATTCTAAATTTAAAGGACTTTCTGAAAGCATTTTCAAGTTGTTGTTTTAATTTTTCTGGTGGAGTTATCTCTATTGATCTTCTGCCTCCTCTTTGACCAATTATTCTGTAACACTCTCTTCCAAATTTTGTTACTAACGATCTTTGAATAGAATCCCTCCATTTTTTATGGACCATTTGGTTGTTTTCTAATAATATTTGTAAACCAACCCGCCCTTTCTTTCCTAGTTTTTTCATCCAGTCTTTTCCATATTTTCTTCTTAATTTATTAACACCTAGTTTACTAGCCTCTTTTAGCTTTTGTCCTATAGTTGTTTTTCTTGTTGTATATTCGTTTAGATTAATTTCTGTCACATTTGTCCAGCTTTGAATTAAACTAAATGGAATAGTACGAACTCCTCTAATCCACTGATTAAGTGTGTCATAATTTATTTTCAGTTTCAAGGCCAATTGTTTGTAGCTCTTACACCCCAATTTCATTGTTAATTCTCTGAAAAATTTTTTTCTTTCATTGTTGTCTACAAATTCGATTCTTTCATCTTCCACTATTATAAATTGTCAGTCTAACATATAAACCTTTGGGCACCCTTGATCGATTATCAAGGGTGTACCGCCCCAGCCGAGCTGTCCATCAAGCATTGTCCCACTATCGTGGTAAGTATTATGCTCATGAAAGGGTGGTGTTCCACTTTTGTCTCAGCTGCACCCGGAAGCACAGCCTAATGGTGACTCCCACCTACGCTCTGCATCCATAACCATAACACAATACCAGACTACAGCAAAGCTATCCGCTAGAAAGAGGCATCAATAAAGATAATTGTTCCGGTGTTGTTTGAACAGTGTTTTTTCTTTCGTTCTTTCTTCAACTACAGCTGTTTTATGAAAGACATCTTGAAGTAGTGGTTTCACAACTTCTAGCATAAAATGTCTATCATTTATCGAATTTCCTGAAAAAACTATTCTGAAAGCTCTACCACTTTCTACCAAACATCCATCTCCAATATGGATTCCTGTTTCAAAGGCTAGTTTACTATCTATTGGTATTTTCATGATTATTCTTTTGATTTCTCAATATATCCCTGTTTTGGAGGAGTAAGATGTGGATAAACACCTCTTCCTATCTACGGGGTCTTCACTTCCCATTGGAGGTCTGCGGCGTTTTCACCGCAAAGGCAGGTTCACTAGGTCCTAGTTTAGGACAGCAAGGAAGACGTTAAGCCATTCATGCGGGTCGACAATTAATCGACAAGGGATTACGCTACTTTACGACGGTCAGAGTTACCGCCGCCGTTTACCGGGGCTTCATTCGGTTGAATTCGAACTTAACACACCGGCACTGGGCAGGCCTCAGGGACTGTACGTAACGTTTCCGTCCAGCAGTCCCCTATGTTTTTGTTAAACAGTCGCTTCCTCCTTGTCACTGCGACCTGCGCTCCGATAAAAGAGCACAGGCACCCCTTATAGCGAACATATGGGGCTAGATTGCCGAATTCCCTAAACTAGGTTATCCTAGCACGCCTTCCCCTTCTCAGGGAGGGGCACCGGTGTCGGTTCTGAGTACGATTATGGAGTTCCTTCTGAAAACCATTTTCACGGTCTCCGGGAATCAGTCGAACTGAACATAAGTCCAGCTATTCCCATATTCACCTGATTCTTTTCGTTATGAAATTCCACACGTTTCAATGGTTAACTTGCGTCGACCTATCATGAAGTGTCTGATTTTCAGCTTGCGTTGCCGCGTGTAGCTCCATAGTACCTGAATATTAACAGGTCTCCCTTTCCCCAAATTATGTTAACAATTGAGTTAGGATCGACTAACTGCCAGATGATCAACATTGCTGGCAAATCCTAGCCCTTAAGGCGGCCGAGGTTCTAACTCGGCTATTGCTGCTACTTGTACCAGGATTTTCAATCCCGATCGATCCACGCCTTCTTACGAAGACACTTCTACTCAAACGGGACGCCTCCCTACCACCTCTTTCGAGGTCCTAGGTTTCGGTAACTGGCTTAGTGCCTTCCATTTTTGGGGCTTAAATCCTCGGTGGGTGAGATGTTACTCACTCTTTAAAGGATGGCTGCTTCTAAGCCCACCTTCCCACTGTCTGAGGATTCAAACACCCTTCCTCGTTTAGCCAGTATTTAGGCACCTTAACCTTGGTCAGGATTGTTATCCTTTTGTGAACCCAGCTTACCCGGGTCCTCTCACTTTCAGCCGTCTACGATGACAAAGGATTCGGAGTTTGACAGAACAGCTGAGTCTTTCGACCCTTGACTGTTCAATCGGTAGCTCTACCCCCTTGTCTATCTCGGACTGCGCTGCACTGAGATGCATTTCGGAAGGAACCAGCTATTACCAGATTCGATTGGCTTTTGGTGTCTGAAGAAAGATTATTCATTTGGAGTTATCGTTAACAAATATTGAGAGACGGTTAAGTAATTAACTAAGGCTTGTGGATTTTCTTGAACTAGACGTCTATATGTATACAAAATTCTGGTTTCGGGGTCATTATATTCAGGATACCCATCGGGATCCATGTACAATTCACCGAATTGATCTAAACTTACTCCAGCCTGTCTTGCATATTGTTTTGCTAAGTGAATAAATTTCGCTCCGCCGACTGTAAATTCTCTATCAAGATCAATTACTTTCCAGTTTCTCATTCTTATCCTATTATTTAATGTTGGATAACTTTTTATGCTTTTCTCTTCAGATTTCACCCCTATTCCCAAGTCACCCAAGAGATTGGTTCTCATCTATGGTAACGGACCTCCACCTAACTTTCGTCAGGCTTCATCCTGCTCAGGAATAGATCATCTGGTTTCTGGTCTCATCCCAGTGATTTCTCGCGCTTTCACACGACGCTCCATTCTTGCGATACGAGCTTGTTGCTTTCGCTACGGCTTTCACCTCACCACTGAAATGAACTCCCTGGCCCATTCTTCAAAACGGATAGTGCAACTTTGCTTACGCTTTCAAGCCGCACTTGACTATGTCTGCTTGACTTCAGGCTCTTTTTACCTCGCGTTAACGATACTTTTCAGCTTTCTATCACCATACTAATCCGCTATCGGACTCCAGTTATATTTAGGGTTGGATGTCAATGCCACCCGACTTCCTAATCCAAAATCAAGAACTAGTACTCAGGATACTTGCCATTTCCCTTCTCGTCTTCCTCTACGGGACTATAACCCTTTATCGTAGAGCTTTCCAGCCCACTTCGAGTCGACAAGCTAGGGAAGACACAAGTCCAAAACTCCACATCTTCTTCACCTCGTCGATAAAGAATTCGGTTTGCCCTATTCCGCTTTCGTTCGCCACTACTAACAGAATCTCAATTGATTTCTCTTCCTGCCGTTACTAAGATGTTTCAATTTACGGCGTCGACTCTCCTTACGGAGTACAAGAGGATTTCCTATTCAGAGATCCTGGGATCAATGGCTGCGTGCGCCTACCCCAGGCTTATCGCAGCTTACCACGTCCTTCTTCGTTACTAGAGCCAAGCCATTCGCCAAGCAGAGCAGCAGACCTAATTTTTGCCGCTGACCTTTTGCCTATGATGGTTTCATCATGTACTATAATCGCAACATTAAAACACACTTCATCCTTCTTTGTATAAGAAGAATTGCATAATTGAGGACTCAAAAGGTGTCCATTCTCTTCATGCTGAATCAGAGAGACAGTTCGACAATCATCGTCCTATCTAAAGAAAAACCGATGCAATGGTTATTGTGACATAAAATGCACCGTGTATCATAGATTATTATGCTAGGATTATTTAAAGATTACATGACTGTTAAGGGGTCTGTTAACTTAAGCCACCTGTAAGACAATATTCTTATGTTGAATGTCATTG
>CAYJVB010000046.1:0-4753 GCA_964373575.1 uncultured archaeon
ATAAAAGGTTATCCAGGCAGACTTTATGTTACATTATAAAGTTGACATAACAATATAATAATCTATTTAAATCTCATTTTCCTTTACAAAGAATGGGAATCCCCAAGAAAAGAGGTTGTGGGAAGGCTTTAGGATTTTTGATTATTTATATAACTTTATTTATAATATCCCTCGCCTTACCCTTAGTTTCTGCAGAACCAATAAAACTAATAGATGATAATCTTGAAGATAAACAACCAATAATTGATAATGGACAAATAACGTGGATTAATGAGGATAACGAAACAAAAACAGCGCTTTATAATAATCCATCAGGTATAAGAACTATAAATAGTGGACTTACACAATATAAACCTAAGATTTGGGGACAAGATAATGGATTTGTTCTTTGGCAGCGATGCCCTCAAGAAGACAACTGCGAAATATACATATACAATTTTGCTGCTAATCAAAATACAAGAATTGATGATAGTACTGTAAACGACGATCCTTTTCCTAGATCTGTAATGACTGAAAATGGAAAAGCTATTTGGGCTAATGGACCAAGACCAGATGGTTTGCTTGAATTATGGTTTTGGAATGGTACTAACACTATCAAACTCTCTGATAGTGTTGCAAAAAAATGCCATGATGTTAATCCCATATTAAAAGATGGGCAAATTACTTGGATTCGGCGAGATATACGACAACCTAACAATAAAAATACAGACGAATTAATGTTCTTTGATGGCAAGAGAATAAGTCAATTAACGAATAATACTGTTGAAGAAGGTTTTGAAATGGGAACATTCGGCGTTGAAGGACTTTCCCAATTGTATAAGTGTTTTTCTGTTCATGATGGTCAAATAGCATGGTCACAATATGACGGAAATGATTACGAATTAATGTTTTTTGATAGGATAGATATAACTCAAATTACAAATAATAATGAAGATGACACTGACCCAAATCTGTTTTATGGTCAGATTGCGTGGATTGCTGTAGACAGAGCAAACAGGGATCCAAACACAAACGCTATAATTTCTGTCTATGACACCGGAATTTTATTTTTTGATGGGAGAAGAATAATTACTATTTTTGATGATGACAAATTTAGCCATATAAGAAAGATGGAGGATGGGAAAATTTATTTTATAAACACTAATGTGCGTAGTATTACTCCGGTCCCTATAGATTTTTATTATAGAAATGTATTAGCATCTACAAATATCAAACTCGACGAATATTTTGAGTTTGATCCTATTATCAGTATTATCAGAAATGGTAGGGCACTATGGGAAAAAACAATAACAGAAGGGGCAAATACTTTTCGTGTTATAAGATATTTTGATGGAGATTCTGTAGTTGAACGTGGACGTGTGAATACAAATTCTTATAGTATAGGTGAACTTGTATTTGATGGCAGACATTTTGCATTTATTAGGGTCAATATTAATGCTAATACTTGTACAAATACTGTTCCAAATCCACCAAATCCACCTGTTACTATAACTGTAAACCGGGACACATATGATGTGCTTTGGATGGATTTAGGTGTTTCAAGTCCAGAAACCGTTATACTCACTACTCCACCTAACCTTTACAGAATCGACAATATAGCATTAGACGATGGTGTTGTTGCATTTAGGGGAACAAACGAGCTTGTTACAGGTGAACCCTGTGCTACAGAACATAAAGCAGATATCTTTTCAGCAGGAACAGCTGGATTTGATTTTAGAACAGCAACACCCTATGTTGAGGTTGGAAATGAAATAAAAAATACAAAAGTGCATGTAGAGGTTTTAAATGATGGAGCAATAACAGCTGCTGTATTCGTGGATTTAAATATAAATGATTCATATAATGCAAATACTCAATTAGATCCAATACCTGTAAGAGAATCGCGAGTATTTACTTTTGAAACTCCATTCAGCCAAAAAGATATAGAGAAAATTAAAATAAATATTGATGCACAAGCTCCATCACCAGAAACAATAACCATAAACAATAAAGCATCCTTAAGATCTTTCAAAGGAAATGTCACTGATGGACATGGACATAATCTTTCAGAAGTTAATGTATCATTTAATCTCAATGGAACCGTCTATAGAACAAACACTGATAAAAATGGCACTTTTAATCTAATAACAAATCATCCTGTAACAAGAGGCGACTGGATTAGAGTTGATCTAGTAGACTGGAATGGAAGTAGTAATCATATAGCAATTTTTGATTGGGGTGGTGATCCGATAAATCCAACATTTTTTGGTAAAAATCTAAATCCAATTAACTTTCCAAAACAAACGAGCTTAATAAATGCTTTAGATGAACCGACTATTAATTTTCATAATGCTGGTTTAATAGCGAACTTAGGCGATTTAGCATCACTTTACTTTTTTTCTAAAGCTATTTTAGATATGTTTAGTAAGAATCTTAACCTCGGTTATAACTTTTTTATGCCGCTTGAATTTTATGCTTTTAGACCAGGAGGTGGAATACTTTTCTATTGCATTGATAGCTCTGGAAATTGTAGTTTTAACACCTTAAATACTAAAATTAATTCGCCTGTTGGTAGAAGTCCTAGAACAGCGCCGGGTGCTCCTGATGTACATATGCATGAAGTTGCTCATCATATAATGGCGGATTCACTTATAGGTGGGGATAATGCCCAACCTCCAAATGGTCCTGGCTTTGTAGGTAATCATCGGGGAATTGCGAATGGTGTATCAAGTGATTCTTGGAAAGAAGGTTTTGCCGATTTTGCTCCTTTAGTAACAAAGGATATAAAGTTAAACGATCCTGATCCAAGCAGATTTAAATGGCTTGGAAATCCAAGTCCTGGTGATGATTTAGAGAGAAATTATATAGTTAGAGATCCTGGGGTGCTTGGAGAAGAATTTGCTATAGCAGGTATTTTATGGGATCTTTATGATGGAATTAACGCTGTAGATAAAGATCATGTGCAATTAACAATACAACAAATTTGGGGAGTTCTCAATCAGAATACAGCGGCGAATATAGGAGGTAATAGGAATACTTTATATGATGTATATCTTGCGTTTAGGAATTCCGGATTTGCAGTTTTAGGAGCAGATGCTAATTCTAGCGATAACATAGGTAATAACCTTGATGAAATATTTGTTTCTCACAGCGTATACAATGATTCAAATGGTAATGGCGCATATGACGCAGGAGAGCCTGTAGGAAATACGTCATGGAATCCTGCGTTTCCTAATAGACACGAACCGCATATACCTGACGGTGCATACATTTTAATACGAGTTGTAAATAACATCATTGGAGAAGACATCACTAATTATACGCTTAAAATTGAAGAAATTAACGAACCTCTATTTTCTAATTTTGATATCTCATATACAAGAGAAGTTTTTGGTGAGCAATTAATTCCATTCACAATGCCTCCGACAGATGGTTTTACCATAGCTAACATATCTGTTCTCAAGGAAGGATTTGTTTCTAGCGAAGTTGTTACAATAAATAACTCTCGCTATTGGAATTTATTGAGGTCGGTAACGCCACCACCCTTTGTGTTAAATCACACATTTACTTTGACTCCTCTGATAAGCGATACAGAACCACCAATAATTACTCTTATCTCACCTACAAATAACTCAATCATTAATACAACAAACAACATAACCTTTATCTACAATGTAACAGATGCAAATTCAAGCATAGCTAATTGCTCACTCATCATAAATGATAGCGTCATTCAAACTAATGCTTCTATAGAAGAAAACATCCCACAAAACTTCACCCAATTCCTTGCTAATGGCACTTACAATTGGAGCATCTCATGCACCGACAGCTCGGCAAATGCTAATCAAGGCTCTTCAGAAACAAGAATAGTAATTGTTAATGTAACTACTCTAACAATCTTATGCACCGACGCTGACGGAGATGGCTATAATCAAACCAATGGCTTCTGTGGAATAGTGGATTGCAACGACACCAATCCAAGCATCTATCCAGGAGCACTAGAGCTTTGCAACGGGGTTGATGACGATTGTGATGGTTTCATTGATGAAGGCTGCCCAGTTGGAGTGCAATGCGGATCAACGATAACCACAACAACTGCATTAACCTCTGATCTCAATTGCATAGGAAGCGATGGATTAATCCTTGGAGCAGATAATATAGTCTTAGATTGCCAAGGTCATTCTATAACTGGAAACGGAACAGGGGTAGGAATATTTAACAATGGTCATGATTTTGTTTCAATTCAACATTGTAGAGTCACCAATTTTGAACATGGGATTGTAGTAGAAAATAATGCAAATAACAATAGAATCTATAACAATACTGCAAATAACAATACAGGCTACGGGATTATTGTTACTCTCTCATCAAACAATAATATAACGCGCAATAGAGTAACTCTTAATGCAGATGGTATGCTCTTTTTTGGATCATCTCATAATAATATTGTCTCACAAAATATACTCTATAACAACACTTATCATGGAATACTTATTTACAGCTCTATAAATAATAGTATAGAATCAAATGTAATAGAGAATAATAAATATATTGCAGGGATCAGCCTCATAGAAAGCCTCAATACTACAGTCTCGTCGAATAGAATTACCAACTCTCCTAGTGCTCTGCTCCTAGAAAACACAAACTTTACACAAATATCTAATAATAATCTTTCAAACAATAATATCAGCATCAAATTAACATCCAGCAATAATAATGTCATTATAACAAATAATATTTTTAATAACACATTAGGAATTTGGCTTGATCCTTC
>CAYJVB010000047.1:0-4434 GCA_964373575.1 uncultured archaeon
GTAATTTATTCTATTAATTTTATAAATTAGATGCACTAGTCACTCTAAGAGGAATTCATTCAGTTTCCATACAGGTACAATCCAAACATTTTCATGTTTAACTATATCTTCTTCGAATAATGTAATTATCAATGGTTTTATCTTTAGATTTTCCCCAACTAATATTTTTTCTAGTTCTTTAGTTCTTTTTATTTGTTTTGTGACAGAATCTTTTATCGCAGACTTTTTGTATCTACCTCTTCCCCACTGCTTACAGTCAACAGCTATAACTAAATTACTTTTCACGACAAGAAGATCTATCTCGTACCTGTTTTTCGTTTTGAACCTAAAATTTTGGAATACATCGTAATCATGTTCCTTGAAAATTGTGGCTGCAAAATTCTCAAACTCATGCCAATTAATATCTCTAATTATGTCTTCTATCAGTTCTCCTTTTGAAAGCCTAGTTTTAATTTCATTTAATTGAACCATTAAAACACTTCATTTAATAGATAAATTACTATTAATTTAGAAAGGTGATTCCAATAACGAAAATATTAGGGATCGATGAAGTGGGAAGTGGACTAGAGCTGTTATAGCCTCGGTTCTCCTAAAGGTGCAGTCATCGGTCCGCTCGTATTGTGTGGTTTAGTTGTAAATGAAAAAATGGGAAATGAGTTAAAAAAAATGGGGGTCAAAGACTCAAAACTGTTATCACCTAAAAAGAGAGAGCAATTAGCTGAAAAAATTGAGCAAATAGTCGAACACACAATAGTTTTACGTGTACCTGCATGCAACATTGATGACTCTAGAAGACGTGGAATTAATCTTAATCAACTTGAAGCAATTAAAATGGCCGATATTATAAACATGGTTAATCCTGATGTTGTCATTGTTGATACACCTAGTGATGATGCAAGCACTAAATTCAGAGATTATCTTTATTCCAAGCTAGAAAATAAAAATGTTAAATTAATCTGTGAAAATTTTGCCGATAAGAATTATCCTGTTGTCTCTGCTGCTTCTATAGTGGCAAAGGTGGATCGTGACAAGAAGATAAAGGAACTGGAAAAAGAATTTGGACAACCAATCGGTGTTGGTTACTCACATGACAAAAACACTATAGCATTTTTAGAAAATTATGCTAAGGAGCATAATGGCAGACTCCCTAAACACACAAGAATTACGTGGGATACTTCTCAACAAATAATCAGTAGATACAAACAAAAAGGTTTGATGGGTTTCTTGAAAAATGCGATCAAAAAATAATTCGGCTTTCACCTAATAAAATCAATAATATTATATCTCTTACATCTAATTCTCAGGCTATGGAAGAGCCTGTAACTATTGTTGATAGAGAAGTTTTGAAGGTTTTGTCAGTCGACACCAGAATGGATATTTTGAAGGAGTTATCTGAAGGTTCTAGAACTCCGTCTGACTTGAGCAAGAAGTTGAAGAAGAGTGACTCTACAATTGTGGAACATTTAGATACATTAGTTAAGGCTGGATTGGTGAAGAAGATCGAACAGCCTGGGAAAAAGTGGATATTTTATACACTTACTGACCGAGGTGATGGAATAATTTCAAGTAAATCAAGAAGATTGGTTATAATTCTTATCACTTCACTGGTTTCTATTGTTGGCGGTTTTGTCAGTTTAAGTTTGTATTCTACACAAAGGGTTATTATTGCAAGTAAGGCTTTAGGAGAGATGGCACAAGCACCAGCAAATACTTTATCTTCAACTGTTTCATACTATCCTTACATTTCATTGGCTCTTTTTGTTATTGGAATCACGGGGATAACATTTTATTATATTAAAAGCAAAAACAGAGGTGTACTCCAATGAAAAATGGCATATTCTTTTTGTTCATATTGTTGATTGCAATAGCTTTAGTTAGCTTAGCTATATTACTACCACAAACGCCGGAAGAACCAAAAATAAAGAAATTTGGATCCTATTATGAATTGCAGAAATTTGTGGGAGAAAAGGCAATAGGTCTTGGAGGTATATATGATTCTCAATTACTGGTGGCAAGAGCAGAGACTCCAGGAATAGATAATGGTGTCGTAAAAGAGTTGACAGGTGCTTTAGACTATTCAACGACAAACATTCAAGTAGAAGGTGTGGATGAAGCTGATATTGTAAAGAATGATGGTAAATATATATACGTTGTTTCTGGAGACAATATTACAATAATTAATGCTTATCCGGCACAAGATGCTAGAATAGTTTCTACGATAAACCTTAATGGAAATCCTACACAAATATTTGTGAATAATGATAAACTGGTTGTATTCGGAAATCAGTATTCTTATTATCCATATGTTTTATATGGAACGGCTGTTAAAGAAGCTGAAACGATGGCAGATAGTTCAAAAATCGCTATGCCGTATAGGTATTATCCACCAAAAACTTTTGTTTATGTTTATGATATATCAAATAAAGAATCTCCTGTTCTCAGTAGAAACATAACTGTCGACGGAAACTATATTGACTCCCGAATGATAGAGGATTATATTTACGTTATTTTTAACTCTCCGATAAATGTAAATGCAGAAAATGTTACATTGCCTGTTATCACTTCAAACGGTGTTGACAAAAACGTAGATGCTTCTGAAATTTATTATTTCGATAATCGTGATTATGCATATACGTACACAACAATACTTTCATTGAACACAGAAAATGACCAGCAAGATTATAACAGTAAAACAATTTTGATGGGTTACTCACAAAACATATTTGTATCGTTGAATAACATCTTCGTAACTTATTCCAAATATGTAGATTATTTTGATTATGCAGACAAAATTGTTGATGAAGCGTTAATACCAAATCTTCCTCTAGATGTTGTTGTGAAAATAAATAGTGTTAGAAGTGGCGAACAAGATAAATATGAAAGGTTTCAGAAGATTGGTAATGTAGTAGAAGATTATTTGCAAGGATTAAATAATGATGAAAGATCAAGGCTTGAAGAAATTATAGAAAGTGGATTTCAAGAGATTGAATTGGAGATACAGAAAGAGATTGAGCAAACTGTAATCCACAAAATATCGATAAATGATGGCAACATTGAATATAAAGCAAGCGGTCATGTGCCGGGACAAGTTTTGAATCAATTTTCTATGGATGAATACGATGGGTATTTTAGAATTGTCACAACTACGTCTAGATTTGGTGGGATAGGTCCTGTAACTATTAGCAGAAGTGAAGTGGGTAAAGATGTTGAGGATGATGTTGGAATTGAACAAGAAACAAAAAGATTGGATGACAGTAATGTTGGTCAAGCTGTTGAACCTTCAAAACCGGTTGCTAGAGATACTGTTATATCGTCGCCAGCACCACCACAACCTACATCATTGAATCATGTGTATGTCCTTGATTCAGATTTGAAAATTGTTGGTAAGGTAGAAGATCTCGCACCAGGTGAAAGCATATATTCAGTCAGATTTATGGGTAAAAGGGCGTATCTTGTTACATTCAGAAGAGTAGATCCATTGTTTGTTGTTGATCTATCAAATCCTACAAATCCGGAAGTCTTAGGACAGTTGAAGATACCAGGGTTTTCTGATTATTTGCATCCGTACGATGAAAATCATATTATAGGTGTAGGTAAGGAAGTAACTGAAGCGGAAAGACCGATGATACAAGGGGTTAAATTGGGGTTGTTTGATGTTAGTGATCCTGCTAACCCTAAAGAGGTTGCGAAATATGAGATTGGGGATAGTGGAACTGACTCGGAGGCCTTGAGAGATCATAAGGCTTTCTTGTTTAGTAAAGATAGAAATCTTTTGGTTATCCCAATTTTGCTTAATGAAAAGGTTTTGCCTGAACCTTTTGGGAGATATGTTTGGCAGGGAGCTTATGTTTTTGATCTTACAGCTGAAAACGGATTTACGCTTGAAGGAAGAGTGACGCATGTACCAGAAAACTATACAGATCAATACTATTACTTTTCCCCGTATACTGTGAAGAGATCACTTTACATTGGTGATGTTCTATGGACAGTTTCGAATAAAATTCTGAAAGCTAATGCTTTGAATGATTTGGATGAAATAAATAAGGTTGAATTACCTGGAGAAAATTTAATTCCTGTTACATTAGGAAAATAATTAGTACCTTAAGCTCGTGTTTGTGACAACATATACTCTGTAACGGTTTGATATTTTGTAACATCTTCTCCTAAAAATCTAGGTGTATACAATGAACGACTACTTGGTTCGATTACTAAAGAGAGAAATGGATGGAATATCGATTCAAATCCTTGAGCAGTGTAATCTCTTTTTAATTCAGCCAATGTTGTTCCATTTAAGGTTAATACACCACCACGGTGGTAAAACAACCATTCAGACATATGCTCCATTTTACTAATTAAGGATTAATACTTTTCTAAAAGGTCCATCTAAAATTTTTTCATTTTTTTAGCCAGGCACCTAATCCTTTCTGTGTCCCT
>CAYJVB010000048.1:0-3265 GCA_964373575.1 uncultured archaeon
CCTGATGAATTGGTTGTTGTGGTAAAGCTTGGAGTTGGGTTCAAAGATGTTCTTATACCTGAATCGCTACCATTTACGGTTGCATTGGAAACTGAATTGTAATCATTATCCTGAACAAGGATGTCTAAGTAGTATTGCACATAAATACTTCCGTTCATTATGGTCGAAAAACTTATGTCACTCTTATTGAATGAAGAATTTATTATATAATTTGTACTTTGGTTAGACAGTTCACGTATATCAGCTGCCAATGTTGCGTTTATTATTGAATCTGTAATGTTGTTATTGTCCGACAAATTCAAAAATATACCATAATCAGTTGAAGTGTCAGTAGTTGTTATGTTGTTAAATGATAAAGTATTATTTGAAGATTTGCCAAGGTGAATCCCATAGTTATTGCTACTAGAACTAGACCCGCCATCCGTTGATATATTATTATTAGTTATAATGCTGCTGTTGGATTCGGAAATATAGACCCCGTAGTTATTGGCACCGCCGGTGCTACTCTTGCCAGTCGCTGATACCCTGTTTCTATCTATTCTTGTGTTGTTGGAAAATTGATGAATATAGATTCCGTGATTGAAATCACCACCGCTTCCTTCTCCATCTGTTGTTATATTATTGCTTTCTACAGTCGTGTTGCTGGAATTTTGAATCAGTATCCCATAATTTCTTGATGAACTAGTGGCTGACGGGGATGCATCTATTATATTGCTCATAATAGTGTTGTTGTTTGAGTCTGAAAAGACATAGACACCGTAATTTTTATTACTGTCACCAGAGCCACTTGTCGATACATTGTTGTTAGTGATATTGTTGTTAACAGAAGAGGATGAAATGAAAATACCATAGTTATCGTCGCCGCCATTACCGCCATTTGTCAGTACTATATTATTTTTTATATTGGTAAAATTCGATCTTAGAAAAATATAAATACCGTAATTTGAACCTATCGCTCCACTCCCACTTGTTGATATATTATTGCCATCAATAATGTTGTTTGATGAGTTTGTAACGAATATACCATAGTTGTTGCTACCTACATTACCTGCTGAAATAGTATTATTTCTAAGAGTGTTGTTGTTTGAGTCTGAAAATATGTAAATACCATATTTGTAATTTACGGTAGTTGTAAGTGTCGATATATTGTTATAGGTCAACGTGTTATTATTCGAATTTGTAGAAATGAAAATGCCATAATTGTTATCTGTTGTTCCAGCGCTGGCGCTAAATGATACATCGGTATTATTAACGATGGAACGATTAGACGTAATGAAGTATATAACATAGTTATTACCCCTAGCTCGAGTAGAAGCATTTATGTTGTTGATTGTGATATTCTCAACTTTAAAGAGTGTTATTCCATTAATACTTCCTCCTGTGCCGTTGTATTTCACGTAAATCCTCGAGACATTAACATTGGATGATGTTATGTTTATTATGGTTCCCTGGGGAACAGTTGAAATATTTTGATAAATAGTCGGGAAAACTGTGGCATTGCTTGTTAGCGTTATGCTCTTGTTCAAAACCACAGATTCGTTGTATTCCCTACTGTCTATTATCCTGACTTCCATCCCATTATTTGCCAGATTAATGCCGTCTTGAACGGTTGTAGCATCGCAGCCGGAACTGCAGACGGTTATAAGATTTGCACTGATCAACGCAGTTGTAACGAAATTGTATGTATCTGAAACATTCCAAACATTATAAGTATTGTTTGCATACACAATCCATTTTATTTGAGCATCAACTGTAGAATTTACAGCCTTGGTTACATTCGACCAGTTTCCAGTTCCTGTCATAGAGACGAAAGTATCATTTGCAAATTGCCCAGAAGAATCTATGACTACAGACACATCAGAAATATTAATCTCATCAAAGACAGTCCTGTTAATATAGTCGAAAAATCTTCCCTTTACTCTGATATCCCTGTTTTCATTATATCTCCATGCATCCAATATGCTTTGCGTTGTTGTCCAATTCGTATAGTTGCCTGTTCCTGCAATTGTCATATTCCCTATATTGACAAAATCAGTGCCGTCATACAATTCCAGCCACAAATCTGGGTTGCTGTCGCCAAGATTATTCGAAGCTGTGTTATTATAGGATGTGACATTTATTGTAACTGATATGTTTTTTATTGTGTAAAGGAGAAATTCGTCCAATACATTATTATATGTTACGTATGCATCAGTGTTATTTGTTACATTTTTATCCATTGGATAACCATAAATGTTAACATCATCAAACACACATCTTTCACCTGCACCAGCATTATGCATACAAGTAAAGTTCAATAATAATTTTTGGTTGTTATTGGCAGATGAATTAAGAGTGAATTTTACATAATTATTTACTATGTTTGATTGCATTGTAAGCATTGTATACCACTTTATGCCATCATAATAGGAAAAGTTAAAGTTTTCTGCTGCATCCAAGGCGTTTGTAGAATAACCAAAAGAAACATTTATACCAGCATAACCTGTTGTGTTTATGCTACTGTTTTTCGTCTGCAGATGAGAAAGACCAGTAAGCGTATCGCTGAAACTTGTTCCATTAATGGCGTTTGTTGCCGTTGCTGTCCAATCGGCATCATAAGTATTGTTCCAGTTTGAAGCATTTATTGCATTGGCAGTATCATTGTAAATTATCACCCTTCCTGTGCTATCCTGTTGGATAAATCTGACTGGATAATTGGTGGTCTCCAAATCATTGGATCTGTTGCTGAATGTCCAATTAGCTCCATTGTACCAGGAGAATATGTAACCATTCAAATTACTTGCATCTGTCCAACGCAAATTAAACCTTACGTCTGATCCTACAAGTGTTGAGTTTGTGGAATTAGTGAAATATTGGGGTGGGGGTATGCTTGAAAGTGTCAGTGTTAATGATTGGCTTGTCGTTAGATTGATCTTAGCACTAGAATTTACTAAATTATTTTTACTTGCATTGACAGTGTAGTTGCTGAAATAGAAATAGCTAGATTTAGTGGTATTGCTGGCGTTAGCCATGAATTCTGTTAACGTCTGTTTTGTGATGTATCCTGAGGAATTGGTTGTTGTAGTAAAGCTTGGAGTTGGATTAAGCGATGTCCACGTACCTGAATCACTAGAATTCACAACAGCATCTAATAGAGGAGTGCCAGTATCATCCTGTACAAGAACATCCAAATAATATTGATTGTAAATAGTGCCGTTGAATGTGACATTGAGCTTAGATTTAGTTAATGTATTATTGATGGAGAAAGCAACCGGTACACCACTGA
>CAYJVB010000049.1:0-3222 GCA_964373575.1 uncultured archaeon
AGTCCGATATTATACTTTCTGTTCAACTAAATTGGGTAATTAAGCAACGATACCATTCTTTTTCAATCTTAACAATGCTCTTAAATTAGAGAACACTTTATATGATTCATATTGTAAAACTTTGGAATATATTTCATTCAGTTCTGGATGTTCTTCCTTCAATTTAGGAATAGAGTTTTGTAATTCTGACCTGTTGGGTTTGTCTTGTCTGTTCAGACCTTCCAACATCTTGTTATAGACAAACCTGCATTTATTTAAGGTATCTAATAGTTTCTGCTCTTGATTTTTGTTTGGATATAGCCTAAATTTATAGCTTATTAGCATTTTTTATCAACCTTCTGATTATTTCGTCATAAGTTTCTTTTTTCTTTCCAACTTCTTGCAACATTTTTACTGTTTCTTTTTCTAATCTTATTGTTGTATATTTTATAATCATATATAATTATTATAACAATAACTATAATATGCTTTATTATTCGCCTTTCATCTCCCAGCTATCGCAAGAAGACTTCTTGGCGATAAAGTTAAAAGTAAAAAATTCCATCATTACATAGGAATAAAATTGCTTCTAAACTGTTTACCTAAAATATTAATATTAACTCTTACTAAGTAATTAAAGAGAGAGGAAAAGAATGTTAGGTTCGGCGCAATTGATGGACACTTTGAGGGGAATTGGACTCAACTTATATGAAAGAAAATTATGGGTTGCATTGCTAGCAAAAGGTGTTGGAACTGCGGGCGAACTCTCTACCATTGCAAACGTGCCACGAAGCAGAACTTATGATGTTTTACAGACTCTTGCTGATAAAGGCTTTGTCGTTGTACAGACTGCAAAACCATTAAAATATGTTGCTATGCCACCAGAAGAGGCCTTAGAGAAAGCAAAAAATAAACTGAAAGTTGATTTAGATGTCAAAGTTGAAAGAATTGATAGGATGAAAAGTTCAAAACTTTTAGATGAATTGAAAAATATTCATCAACAGGGTCTAAAGCTGGTATTGCCAGAAGATATAACCGGTGCATTAAAGGGAAAGCAATCAATTTTACAACAAATGGACATAATGCTAAAAGATGCTACTTCTTCTGTTAACATCGTCACTACAACAGCAGGATTAAATGAACTCTACGATAATCATTTCTCTGTTTTGAAAGGTCTGAAGCAGAAGGGAGTGAAAGTTAGAATTGCAACGAGATCTGATGACAGTAATAGTGATGCGGTAAAATCATTATCAAGCGTCGCTGAAGTCAGGAAAATTCATGAAAAAGAATTGCCTGTACATGGAAAATTCGCTGTAGTTGATAGCAAACAAATGATGTTTGGACTATCAGATCCTGAAGCAAATGATGCACAACACATGATGTTTTGGACTAAATCTCCACATGCTTCTGGTAATTTAGCTACTCCATTGTTTGATTTAGTGTGGGAGAAAGCTACTCCTTTGGGAAAGAAATAAACCTAAGATCCCCTAATTTTAATCTCTTGCATTATTCTTTTAATAAAGTCATCTAATTTCAAATTGTATTCAACTCTACCATTTTGTGTTCGTACAGCAATTGCATTATTTTTTTCCTCTTTATCACCAACGACAATAACATATGGTATTTTTTCTAGCTGTGATTCTCTTATCCTCTTTTCAACAGTTCCAGAAACAAAATCAGAATCAACTCTGATTTCGTTTTTACTTAATTCATCTAAAACCTTCTTTCCATATTGATTATTTCTATCAGTCAAAGGAATAACCCTGACTTGAATGGGTGACAACCAAAGTGGGAATGCACCATTGTAATGCTCAACCAGAATTCCCATGAATCTTTCAATACTTCCATAAATGACTCTGTGTATTATGACTGGTCTGTGTCCTTTTCCATCCTCGCCAACATAAGATAAATTGAATCTCTCTGGCATCATGAAATCAACTTGAACTGTAGCGCATTGCCACGATCTACCTAATGAATCTTTTATGTGGAAATCTATCTTCGGTCCATAGAAAGCACCGTCACCTGCATTGACTTTGAATTTCAGTTTCTTCTTTTGCAATGCTTGCTCTAATGCACCTTCGGCAATCTCCCATGCCTCGTCAGAACCCATGGAGTCTTTTGGTCTTGTTGATAATTCAACATGATATTCGAATCCAAATATTTTGTAAAAGTGATCTACCAAATCAACAACTCTGATAATTTCTTCTTCCAGCTGATCCTTTCTGACAAAAAGATGGGCATCATCCTGTGTAAAAGTTCTCATTCTGAATAACCCTGATATAACACCACTCAATTCATTTCTATTAACTAATCCAAGCTCGGCAAATCTCAATGGAAGATCTCTGTAACTTCTCGATGTGTTTCTGAAAATCAATATTGACCCAGGACAGTTCATCGGTTTAACAGCAAAATCAATTCCCTCGATTTCAGTAAAGAACATGTTGTTTTTGTAGTGCTCCCAGTGTCCGCTTTGTACCCACAGTTCTTTGTTTAGAATAATTGGTGTGTTGACTTCAAGATATCCAGCCTTGATGTGTTCCTTCCTCCAAAAATCAATCAGTTGATTTCTTATTGTCATTCCTTTCGGATGCCAGAAAACCATTCCGGGTCCAACTTCTTGGAAGCTAAACAGGTCTAATTTCTGTCCTAAAATTCTATGATCTCTCTCACTCAACTCTTTCGGTTCTTCTTGTTTCGCTTTCGGTTTCTCTTCAACTTTCTTAGGCTTGGTTTTTTGTTTCAAAGTCTCTTTTGTGATGAACTTCGCTTGCTCTGCTAACGGGTGTGCTTTTATTCTAAAACTATACTGTTTATTCCAACCGAACGGTGCGCGATATGTTTCTAGTTTTTTCTTGTTCGCATATTCAGCCATTTTTTCAAGAATTTCTAACGCTATTTTTGGTTTTGCAAGGTTGTTACTTAAATGGGCATAGGGATAAATCAAAATCTTGTTTACTTTCAATATTTTGAGGCTGTCCATGACTTGATCTATAGCAGCTTCTACAATAGCTTCATCATCTCCCTCTTCAACAGCGATGAAAATAACAACTAAATCTTCCAATTTTACTTTCTTCTTTTCAACTTCTTCGGCTCTGTCAATCTCCTTCTTGATAGGTTCGTATTCTATGAAATCAACATGATGTTGCAGTATGCGCATATAATTACCTCATTTTATTTGATGCATGTCTGTGAACTACTCCCATCTGTCGAAGGGAGCTTCCTGATTCACAGACTGAACTTGCC
>CAYJVB010000050.1:0-2766 GCA_964373575.1 uncultured archaeon
GTCCGATATTATACTTTCTGTTCAACTAAATTGGGTAATTAAGCAACGATACCTATTACTGATCAATATGACTGAAACTATAACAATACCAAAAGAAAAATATCAATTTTTGATACAATGTGAAAGGATAGTCAGATCTATAGAAGAGGATCATAGTTTAAGTGAAGAAGAGATTAAGTTGATTGAAGAAGCAAAGAAAAGTAAATTTTTGTCTAAAAACGAATTTCTTAAAAGAATGAGAGCGTTATAGAATGTTCACTCTTTCTTACAGTGAAGAGTTCGAAAAAGATTTGAAAAAATTAAAAAACAAAAAAATGGTAGAAGAAATTATAAAAAAACTTTAATGTACGTTTGATTATAACTTATGTCTGTTTAGAGAACAGTGATAGAACAAGAACTCATGAATTAATTACATTTCTAGCTACATCGCATCTAAAATCAAATGTGAGCTGTAAGAAATAAACAATATCCCAAATGTCAGAAAAATTTCGAATTCAGAAGGAATAAAAATTAACCACAATAACATCGATGTGGCTATAGAGAAAATCAAGCCTAAGAAAAACGTATGGGTTATGGTTCGGTGTGTAGTTGGAAAATATCTCAAAAATAAATATAACACAAGAAAATACAGTGGTACAGTAATCCAATCAATAATTCCGTAATTTAGTAGATAAACAACAGTAATTAAGGCAGAAAGTAATAACGAAAACCAATCTCTTATTTTGCTTTTAGTTGTATCAATATCAGGGAACACGGATGCTACTACAACGAAAACAAAAACAGTTGTGAGATAAAAAACATTAGTTTCAGCAAAAGATAGTAAAATTTTCAGCCATACTACGAAAAACAAAACGTTCAGAAAAATATGCGTCTTCCAAGTTGGCATTTCAATCAATTATTATTCTAGCATCGCCTGCAATAGCTTTGTCATGCAATGCGAATACAGGATTAATATCGAGTTCTCTTATCTGTGAATTTTCCTGAAGCATCTTGGATGTTTTTAGCAGTAAAGAAGTTAGTGCATCCATATCTGCTGGCTTTCTTCCACGGTAACCTTTCAGAATTTTCATAGCTTTAATTTCGTCAATCATATCTACTGCATCCTCTTTTGTGATCGGGACTATTCTGAAGCTAACGTCACCAAAAATTTCAACAAAAATACCACCAAACCCGAAAAGTACCACATGACCGAATGTTTGATCTGCTTTACCACCTATGATAACTTCATAACCACCTGAAATCATTTCTTGAACAAAAATCCCATCAATTTCTGCTGTTGGCTTGTATAGCTTCACACTTCTCAATATCTGATTATAACCTATCTTCAGTTCCTTTTCATTCTTAACATCCAAAACAACTCCGCCGGCATCAGTTTTGTGTATAATATCTTTTGAAATTACCTTCAAAACAACAGGGTAGCCTATTTTGTTTGCTATAGTAGCGGCTTTTTCAAAGGAGTCGGCAATTTCTCCTTTAACTACAGGAATTCCATAATGCGTCAATACTTCTCTTGACTCAAATTCTGTCAAATTTTTTCGCGATTCGTTTCTAACTCTTTCAAAAATTTCTTGTGGTTTCATAACAATTAAATAGATTCCCTGCCTAAAATATTTCATGGGTTTAGATTTTCTATCTTTTATTTCAGGCTTCGTGGCAAAAGTACAATCAACTGCTGTTAGCTATGGTCCTCTGGGAATTTTTTTTGGCATGGCGTTGGAATCTAGCATTCTTCCTCTCCCCAGTGAGGCAATTTTGATTTCTGCTCCTCTCTTTGGATACTCTCCGTTGGAAGTTGCTATATGGGGCGGCTTGGGTTCAACCGTTGGCGGCGTTATAGGTTATTATATTGGTAAATGGGGTGGAAGGCCTTTGCTTAGTAAATATGGACATTACATCTTTGTTACATCAAAGAAAATGGATGTGATGGAAAAATGGTTCAAAGAAAAAGGCAATGTTGTAGTTCTAGTAGGTAGACTTCTCCCAATGGTTCCATATAAGATATTCTCGATAACTGCTGGGGTAGCAAAAATGGATCTTAAAAATTTCACGCTGTTTACTTTGTTAGGTTCTATTCCAAGAAGTTTTGTGCTTGCATGGGTCGGTTACAAACTTGTTGAAATAGGAAGCTTGCCTTTGACTATCGCAAGCATTATTGCAGTAATATTACTTACAATTATAGTGGATGAACTTTTTATTAAATACTTGAGAAAAAAAGTAAAAGAGAAATAGCTCCGAGCGGATTCGAACCGCTGTTCCGAAGTCCAGAGCCTTCCACTTATTATTCGTGTGCTTGACCACTACACCACGGAGCTATAACAAGAATTAGTGATAGAGAGTTAAGAAATTATTTTTTGGCTGCTCTGACACCGTTTTGGGTAATTGCAAAGGTTGTCTGTGACGAATAGATAGGAGTAATCAAACCCCTTTCAACTAATAATTTTATGGCATTTTCAACGGTAGTCCTCTGTTTTTTATTATTTGCTCCAGCTATATTATAGAGTTCTGATCTATTGACAACTAAAGATTCTGCCATTTTATCTAGAATTTTTTTCTCGATATTATTCGTTTTCATAGTATCATTTTATTTTTTGTAATATTTTATAATGAATAATCTTGGTAGAAAATGTAGAAAAATTACTTGGTTCGCAACTATTGTTTAGTTTGGGATAGTTCACAGAGATAAAAAGAGTCTAATTAATTCAGGATAGGACAGGTACCGTTGCCTAATTCTAAATAATAACTCTACTTTTCTCTAATCAAAATCAA
>CAYJVB010000051.1:0-2732 GCA_964373575.1 uncultured archaeon
GATTTTGATTAGAGAAAAGTAGAGTTATTATTTAGAATTAGGCAACGGTACCCTCCTCCTATACCCTCAGCATCATTATAAGTTGTTCCTTGCAGATATTTTTGCACCTGTGGAGAAGACAAAAATGAATCTCTATTTACAGAAGCCCAAACAGAAAGACATTCTGATGGTTGATAAGTTTCTGCTCCTGGTGCTTGATTTGATCTTAGTTGATATACTATCTGATCTACTATCGTTTTGACCGTTTCACTAAGAGGCTTATCTTCTTTTTTGCTTATGTAATATACAGTACCAATACCACCAATAACAGCTGAAGCTACCATACCACAAAGAATAAGTCCTGTTCCCAACAATCGACGGATATATGTCATATACTAATATAAATATGACAAAGGCAACTTTTATAAATTTACATGGTCTATCATCATTAGCATTTAGGATATGGATCTGATGAAGAGGTGAAGTAATGAATAAATTCAAGGTACCGAAGGATGTGACCGACAAAGCATTGCAAGCATTAGAGATAGCAAGAAATACAGGCAAAATCAGAAAGGGTACAAACGAAACGACAAAAGTTGTCGAAAGAGGAATGGCAAAGCTAGTTGTCATAGCAGAAGACGTGCAACCACCTGAAATTGTGATGCATTTACCTATTCTGTGTGACGAAAAAAAGATACCATTTTTATATGTACCGTCAAAGGATGAATTGGGAAGAGCAGTAGGTATCAACATTCAAACAGCAGCCGCTTGTATTGTGGAAACTGGAGAAGCCAGAGATTTGGTCAATGAAGTTGTTGAGAAAATAAAAGGATTAAGAAAGTGATGATATGGCCGAAGAAGCTGTTCCAGCTGAGGTATTAGAATTACTCGGTAGAACCGGTGTTAGAGGAGTTATGCAGGTTAGATGCAGAGTACTCGATGGAAGAGATAAAGGAAAAATCCTAATCAGAAATGTATTTGGTCCTGTTAGAGTGAAAGATATTTTGATGTTGAGAGAAACTGAAATGGAAACAGCCGGAAGAATGGAGAGGAAGAAATAATGGTCAATTGTTCCTTTTGTGGTAAATCTTTGGAGAAGGGTACTGGAAAGATGTTTGTGCTGAAATCAAATGTTGTTAAGTATTTTTGTTCTAAAAAATGCGATAAATATTGGAACATGGGAAGAAATCCCAAAAAAATGAAATGGACTGAATTTCACGGAAAAGAGAAATAATTAAAAAGTAAAATTTATTCTGTAAATTAAGGGCCGGTAGATCAACGGTAGATCGTCTGTATGGCAATGTAACCAGTTTGCAGAAGGCTCAGGGTTCAAATCCCTGCCGGTCCATGCAGACCTGAACCTGTTAGCATACAGAACGCTTAGTTCAACGAAAGATCTGACCCAAATACATACGGGCCTCTTTTTGATATTTTATTCATGTCCTATGAGTCAAAAATTTTCGAAAGTGGAATCAAGCCTTCTCGTTTTCTGATTGCCTCTAATTCTTTTCTAGTTGGTTTTACTTGTGGAACAAGAGCAGAAACAAGTTGGTAATAAGCTCTAACAAAAACCAATAATTTTTACCTAGATTCCTATGCTTTGAGTTTAATCTTCGCATGTTGAGTATGAATAGATTCAAGCATTAATCGTTTGTCAATTTCTACTAATTTTTGAACTATAGGATTTTCAAGATTCAGTTTATACATTTCAGACTTACCTACTTTTCTTGTCCTTACAACTACTCCAATCTTCACCAGTTTGTCGAAGAATTTTTCTAACGTGTTCCATGAGATATCTGCATTCCTAGCTATATCTTTTCTTGAGTAGTCAAATATTTCATTCTCTATCAAGAAGTCAAGGGCCCTAATAATCGGATAATCCCCGAAGACTTCAACAAACAATGATCTTGGTTGCATACAATCACTTCGTATCAATATAGTTTTCTTATTTTAAGATATTGACACATCAAGTTTAAATAGTTTAACTACCAAATTTCAATTAATGAAACTTTCTCCAGATGAAATTCGATTCAGGATTATTAAGAAACTTGTCAGACATCGAGTTTGGGGTACTTATCATATTGATCAAGACGACGTTCCTAAAGGTATGCCACCAGAGTTAAGAAATGAAGTGATGCACACTTTGGATGATATGGTTAAAGAAGGATTGATAATAAGATTTCCCCATCTAGGTAAAAGAAAAGTCTACCTCAACTTATACAAGAAAAAAGAAATTGAAGACATTCTCACAAAATATTCTTAAATAACTTTCACAATTTTTGATCACTAACTTGTCAAGAAACAAGAGACCTGAACCCATTTGTATATGAGTCTCTGCCGGTCCATAGTAATTATTATTCAAACTACAAAGATGGATTGAAGAAAAAATATAAGAGTACAAAAATCAATAAGTAATTACTATCAGATCCTTTTTTCTTATATTAGGAATTTTGTTATTGGTTTTTGGTTTTATTGGATACAAATACCCTAAATTTACGCTTGAATATTTTGTGCTGGTTTATTGATTCTAATTAGAAGAGAAAAAAGAAAAAAAGCTACAAAAATTATTTCGCTAGGTATGATAATTCTTGGATTTTTTTATTCAGTTTTTGGTTATTGGGAACATTCTTTTTCTATCCTGCCTAATTTAATCGCACAAGAAACAACTAAAACTAGGCAAACTTTATCCCACCTATTTTGGGTCTGTTAACTTAACACAAAATCACCCCTAATCCCTTGATAAATTCATCAAA
>CAYJVB010000052.1:0-2567 GCA_964373575.1 uncultured archaeon
TAGGCCGTGAGGTTTATTCAATCCATTGACGAATGTTACTATCTCATCAGCTTTTCCATCGCTGTTTCTATCAGGTAAAGCAATTATCTTTCCTTCTGATGGCAGCGAGGCAAATAATACTCCCTCATCATTGAAAGCAAGCATTCTAGGACCTTTGTTTGGACCGGGAAAAGAGATAGCATTAATACCAAGATTGTCTGCAAAGACGCTAATTTCAAAACCTTTTGGTAGCTTAACAAAATCTAGATTGGATTCTTTTACACTTGGTCTGATGCCGAGGGAATGCCATGCAACAGAAATCAATACAATGAGCAAGATTATGACTAAAGAGAACAGAATCTTTTTTTCATAAGTGGACCGGCAGGGATTTGAACCCTGAGCCTTCTGCGTGCAAGGCAGACGATCTACCGTTGATCTACCGGCCCGTTAAATATAGAAAATACTACACAAGGATTAATTTAAAGCCCATGTCATAATTAAGCTAGTTTGTAGACCTTGTCCCCTTCTCTAACCCTTCCTTTAACTTTCATACCTATCGAATCGCCGCTTTTAGCCACCTTAACAGGCTCGTGTTCTATTTGCATCGAATCAACCTTCTGGGAAAGATTTGTGGATGAACCCTCAATAGAAATATTGTCTCCAACTGCTAGGTTATCTTTTACCTCCAATATTCCCACCTTTATCTTACTGTAGTAGTGACTGATCTCTCCAACCAGGTTTTTCTTAATTTCCTTTTTGACTGTCTTCTTGGTCGTTTTTCTTGCTACTCTCTTGGACCTTTTCAAAACTTTCTTAACAACCTTCTTCTTCAACACCTTCTTTTTTACAGGCATATCTATCAATTCTTAATTTGGTTAAGCTTTGTAATAAACTTTGGTTACTTCTAGAAAGAGGTAGTTCCTTAGCAGTACAAATATATAAGCTTTCAACGACGCGGTTAACCTTAAATAGTTAATTTCTATCTATCATGTAGAAAATAGGTGATGCCAAAATGTTTGGTAAGTTGAAAAAAGGATTGACAAAATTGTTTGGCTTTGGTAAGAAAACTAGAGCTAGAACAGTTAGAAGAAAAGCAAAGAGATAATTAGAATTTTTTAGTTTTTTCTTTTCTGTTTCGCTTATTTTACTACTTTTTTTGGTTAGTTTTGACCAGATTATTGCTATAGTAACTACTGTACAATAGAAACGTTTATAAATACTTATTACTATAGAGTGATAAAAGTGATAGTATGGTAGATGGTCCAACGATTTACAGAATGGCTATGGAAATAGCCCCATATGCGGCTTGTTTAGGTTCTCTTTTCGTTGCAGTTCCTATTGTTTGGTATCTATCAGGTAAAGCCTTAAAACCTATTGCATCAGAAAAAGAAGATCCTAAGCTGTATGAGTCAAATTGGGAGGGGGTATCTGATCAAGTTTTTGATAGATATGGAAGACGATAATCAAGCTATTTGTTTTCTTACTTGCAAACACAGGGGATTTAAATGTCAAGATACGAGTATGTGGATAGAATTTTAGAAGATACTGCTAAATCATTGGTAAACCTAAAATTAATTGAAGATACCGATTATGAACATATTAGATCAACAGACAGATATGTTTTAGATTTATACGAGAATGTTCCTGTTGAACAAGTTCCACCATTTCATGGTCCAATGCAACTTTTACGGTTACGAACAAATATGATGAGATTTATAGAACTGGGAATAGCGTCTGGAAACCCCAAATTAACTAGAGAAGTACATGAAACTGATTGGAGACAGGTTTGTGATTTAATTGATCTACATGATTTATCTCTTTATAATCAATGGGGAACACCGAATTACCAAACGAGTTATTCTACTCATGCAGAGGATAGTGCTGCATTAGCTATATCATACTTACAGGATCGTGATCTACCAAAAGATTATATTGAATCTGTAAGAGATGGGGTTTTAAGTACTCATATAACATTTCCTGAAACTACTACTCACAAGGTTTTTTGTGACTTGGACATATCTGGTTTAGTTGGATCCTATGATGAATGTCTAGATGGATGCAAAGATATACAAAGGGAATTTGGCATAGATGAAGGGACTGGAATAGAAGTCACAGCAAAGATTTATTACCAACTTTTTTCGAGAACACCAGAAAATGCAGTCTTGTATCAGAATAATGGTAATAGATCATTCCGGTTATTTACAGGTTTAGGTAAATATTTCTCTGAGCATCACGAAAAGGCGAAAAGTGGCGGTTTATATTCAAATGGTATGTATTTCATTAAAAAAACCTGATTTGAAGTACGTATTCTAAATTATTAATTAAGGCCCTAGTTCTATGTGTTTGTCAGAAAGATAAAGGTATAAAGGAGGTGATCCAGCCGCACGTTCCCGTACGGCTACCTTGTTGCGACTTAGCCCCCCTTGCGGAGTCTAAACTCGACCAATCCACATGGGAAAGGGCTCGTTTAAATTCCACTCGGATGGCTTGACGGGCGGTGTGTGCAAGGAGCAGGGACGGATTCAACGAACGATAGTGACGTTCGTTTACTAGGGATTCCAGCTTCACGAGGGTGAGTTACAACCCTC